>JAJZGH010000235.1 GCA_021798635.1 Planctomycetota bacterium
CCCATGGGCAAATCGCACCGTCTGGTCGAGCGGTAGCGGGGTGCACTCGGGGTGCGTTCCACCACCGGCAGAGCCGGCGGCTTTGTGAAGTTTCGTCGCACGCGCGTGTTGCCGGAAAATGTTGCGATGCTTCACCCCGAGGGACGGCGCACGCTTTTGTCATTTTTCGATTGAGGGGCGTATAATTGTCGGCAGGTCCGACCGGTGTCGGCGTTGAGGAATTTGATTATGCATGAAGATTTTATTGCCTGGGTGGAACAACATCGGGGAACGCAATATGACTTGCACACGGATCATATCAATCCGGCATTTGTAAAAATGCTCAAGACTATTGGCTTTGACCGCAATTACACGCGCGGCGAGGGGTGTTACCTCTGGGACGGTGAAGGCACACAATATTTGGATCTGCTGACCGGCTGGGGCGTATTTATGCTCGGGCGGAATCATCCCAAAGTGCGACAGGTGCTGCGGCAGGTGCTTGATGCGCAAAGCCCCAACCTGGTGCGCATGGATTGCAGCATTTTGAGCGGTTTAGCCGCGGAGGCTCTGGTGCGGCATACGCCGGACGGCGTGGACCGCGTATTTTTCTGTAACAGCGGCACGGAGACCGTGGAGACCGCGATAAAATTTTCGCGCTGCGCCACGGGCCGGCAAAAAATCATCTACTGCGAACATGCTTTTCACGGTCTAACCACCGGATCATTGGCCATCAACGGAGCTGATTTTTTCCGCCAGCGCTTTGGAGATTTGCTGCCGCATACTCAGGCGGTTCCCTTTAATGATCTGGTTTCACTGGAAAAAGCTCTTGCCGCTCAGGATGCTGCGGCATTTATTCTTGAGCCTATTCAAGGCAAAAGCTGCGAGATTGTCGCGGACGGTTATTTAGCCGAAGCGCAACGCCTGTGCCGCAAGGCCGGAACCTTACTGGTCGTGGATGAAGTGCAATCCGGTATGGGCCGCACGGGAAAATGGTTTTGCTTTCAGCATTGGCCCGAGGTAGAGCCGGATATTATCTGCGTGGCCAAAGGGCTTTCCGGCGGGTTTGTTCCAGTGGGTGCGGTGATAACGCGGCCCCGCATTATGGATGCGGTATTTAATTCCATGGAACGCTGCGTGGTGCATTCCAACACCTTTGGCCAAAATGATCTGGCCATGGCAGCGGCCCTGGCCAGCATTCAGGTCATTGAAGAAGACAAGCTCGTGGAAAATGCCGATGAACTGGGGCGTTACACCATGGCACGCCTGGCGGAAATCGGAAAAACCTGCCCGTTTGTGACGGAAGTCCGCGGCAAGGGCCTGATGTTCGGTATTGATTTTGCGCGCCCGGAAAATTCTCTGAAACTTCGTCTGGCCTGGGACATGCTGCATAAACTTAATTTTGGCGTGTTCGGGCAGATGATTATTATTCCACTGCTGAAAAAGCACCATATTCTCACGCAGGTGGCGGGTTACCACACTGAGGTGATTAAATTTCTACCGCCGCTGGTGGCCACAAAACAGGATATGGATTGGTTCCTGCAGGCCATGCAGGAAGTTCTGGCGGATACCCAGAAATTTCCTGGCACCGCGTGGGATACCGTATTGGGGCTGGCGAAAAATGTTGTAAAGGTATAGCACGCGCCATTGCGAGCCGGGTTGTTGCTGCAACGGCAAGCGGGCAATGCGCCATGTTGCTTTCCATTTTATGGGTCCAATCCATCGAAGAGTTTTGAAGGACACGCTGCGGCTCACGCGGTACCCCCGCGTGGTACTGGCCATCGCACTGATACTGGCAGCGATCAGCGCTTTTCTGGCGTGTACCCGGCTGCGAATTTCCACGGATCAAAACAAACTTTTTTCCAGCCATGTCACATTCTTCCACCAATATCTCCAATTTATCAAACAATTTCCTGAAAATGAAGCTGCGTTTATAGTGATTAAAGCACGTGATCCGGCCCATGCACCGGCAAGCAGCCAATGGATCGCCGCGGCGAATGCTGTCACCGCATCGCTTAGAAAATTGCCCAAATATGTGGTATCCGTGGACAGCCACGTGCCTTTGAAAAAGCTTGGCAATCAGGGGCTGTTGTTCGCCCATTGGCCTGACGTGCGGGCGGCGGCCGCCGGTGCGCAGTCGCTGGCGCAGCTGGGGACAATCTGGGGGGAAAAGCCCGGCGTGCCGATTTCCTTTCTGGGCAAGACCCGTATCGTCCGATTTTTGCGACTTCTTGCCGCCCAGCCGCCCGCCGTACAAACCACCACGTTTGCCCGGACGCTGGCACAATCCTGGACGCATGCGATAAATCAGAGTCCGGCAAAGTCTGTCCCGATACCCGATTTATCAACACTGTTATCTCACCGCCCGCCAACGCCCGCCGCTGCGGGATATTACTACATCCGCGCCGGCAATGGTTCAGAGCATTTGCTGCTGATCAAAGTCTATCCCAGATTTACCTATGATTCCCTGGCCGCGGTATCCCTGCCGTTGGAGAAAATCCATGCGGCAATGGTGCAGACCGCCCGTGCGTTTCATTCCCAGTTCACCTTCGGAATGACCGGTCGCCCCGTTCTGGCGGCGGATGAAATGCGCATTACCACAGCGGATAGTGACAAAGCTGAAACGCTGGCGATGATTGTCGTGCTGATCGGCCTGATTCTGATGCTGCGCTCCATCTGGATGGGATTTGCTGCGGGAATAACGCTGGCCATCGCGATTGCCTGGACCTTTGGATTTGCCACAATTTTTGTGGGCGAATTGAATCTGCTTTCGACCGTGTTTGTCATTGCCCTGATCGGCATCGGCATGGATTATCTTATTCAGATCATGGTGCGCTACCGCCGGGAAGCGCGGCGTTATGAACGTCAACAAGCGGTCTGGGCACGGGTGTTCCGCTACGCCGGCCCGCCCATCGCGACTGCCTGCGCCGGTGCGGCCGGGGCATTTCTTGTCGCGTTGACCACCCATTTTCGCGGCGACGCGGAATTGGGGTTAATCGCCGGCAGCGGCTTGCTGCTGTGCCTGCTGGCTGGTTACACGGTACTGCCTGCGCTGCTGGTGCTGTTCCCTCCGAAACTCGGTAGAGTTCAACCCGGCCAACGTTACACGGATAATCGCCCCCCGCCGCCCGCGGGTTTAAAAAATTTCCTCGGTCTGGGTCTCTGGCTGGCAATTCTTATTGGGCTGATTCCCTTTGCGCTGCGCCTGCGGTTTGATCCTAATCTGCTGGATTTACAGGCCCGCGGCTTGACCTCGGTCAAACTCGTGAAGGAAATGCCCACATGGTACGCCGTTGTGCTGTCAAAATCTTTGAAGCAATTAGCTCCTATTCAAGCTGCGCTCAATAAAGCCGCCGCTGGATTTGAATCTCCAATCTTGTCCACCAGCAGCATTCTGGATACCGCGAAGAAGCAGAAATACCTGGCCACGCGCAGCACGGCCTTGCGCCAGATTCACTGGCGTGATCCGGCTGCCGTGGCATCAGGAGATCTTCGCGGCATCGCTCTGGCCGCCAATGCTTTGGCCGCCACGTGGGATAAAGCATCTCATGGCACGGCCGCATCATCCGCCGCATCAGCGCAGGAAGCTGTCGCATCCCTGCGAGTGTTTGCCGCAAAATTAAACGCGGCAACCGGCCGGCAACGGGATGTTGCGGCGCAGCAACTCTCCCAGTGGCAAAGGAAGTTCAGTCGATCGCTGGCGTCCGCGGCGGCGATGCTCACGCCCGGACCCTTGGATACAGCGCGCCTGCCGCTTCAGATTCGCCGCCATTTTCGCTCTGCGGCCGGCGAATATGCTTTGTATATCTATCCGCGTTTTGATCTTTGGGATCAATCGCGCCTACGGCAGTTTGTCGCCACGCTGCAGGGCACAGCCCAAAAGCCCGGCCTGGTCCCGACAAACGTTGATTTAACCGGCATTGCCATTCAACTGTATCACTCCACAGCATCCATTCGCGCGGCGTTCCTGCAGACTACAGTGCTGGCTTTTCTGGTTGTTCTTTTTCTGGTGTATCTGGATCTGCAATCCTGGGGACGCACCGCTATAACTGTTTCAGTGCTGGCTCTGGGCCTGCCGATGCTGGTGGGGATCATGGGCGTGTTGGGATTGAAATGGAACTTCGCTAACTTTTTTGCCATGCCGATTCTTATCGGTGCCGGGCATGAATACGGCGTATTTATGATGCATCGTTACCGGGAGGCGGAACATAATCCGCGGCGCATCTGGCGATTCTGGGATGTCAGTGAACGGGCGCTGCTGATGTGCGCCTTTGTCACATGCAGCAGTTTTGGCTTTCTTGGACTTTCCCGCGACCGCGGTATCGCCAGCCTGGGAGTGATCATGGCACTGGGAATTGCCTGCATCTATCTGTCAGCCATCTTTGTCATCCGCCCGCTGCTGACATGGAGACTGTCCCATAAAGGCGTTTATAATAAGCTGCAAGAATGAGATTTTACCGGGATGCCGCGTCCGGATGGGCAGCGCGTTGGGTTGAGACGGCGCTTGCTGGGGCGGGGTGCATACTCTTCCTCGGGCTGCGTTCCGCATCGAACCGTGACGCTGCCGCGTCAGGCTACGGTTGTTTTCCGTAACTGGGCTTCGCATGCGACCATGGAAGGTACCGTTAGCTCAATGCGGGAGCGTTGAGTTGTCCGCGGGAATGCGGTCTGATGACACGACACGTTCCGGCCCGTCGCGACTGGTGCTGCTTGCCGCACTTGATCAGCTGTGGCCGGGGTTTATAAAGAATGCCGCGTTATGGCGCATACGCACGCGGTAGCCCGGATCGGGCCAGCCTTCGTCTCGCCTTATACGGTAATCGGGTAACCGCCCTCGGTATCATTGGCCGCGCGGATGCCGCAGCACCAACGCAACCTTCGATGGGGCGTTGATGGTGACTGGAGCGGCAGTTGTCGCCAGCTTATTAGCTGGCGGGACAGAGCGCATTCCGTCATCATCACGGCGATCATCATCTCCGTTGCCGTGGTAATAGCCGCCACCGCCGTCATAGCCGCGGTGGTCGTCGCCCCCTCCGCCGTAGAAACAGCCGCCGAGAGTTACCATCATTGTCGCGGCTAGAAATGGAATGGCCATAAGCCTGAACCGATTTTGGCACCTCATGATGAGATTCCTCCATATAAGATAGCCAACCTGTGAAACCTGCACATTAAGGCCCCCATTGCGGTCATCATCCGGCAAGACCGCCCCATAAGCCTGCTGAAGCATTATAGCACGCTGCCCCAGGCAATTATTTTTGTCGATGCAGGGCCGGATTTACTACCGCACACATGGCTGCGATATTCAGAGGCTGTCTATATAGGCCTGAATTTCTTCCATGGGAACGGCGGAATTAACCGCAATATATAAAATTAATAGACTGAATACCGCCACGACAATCACATCATACGGAAATTTCAGGTAGCCCAATCCGCCCGTCATACTTTTGGAACCGATGTAGTCCAAAATCCATAATCCCCCAAGATACGGAAATACCCACCACGTGCTGTTCCATGGTAATGCGGCGATGCTCTTATGTTTGATGGCTCGCCACAGCAAAAATACGATCAGCGCAAGACCGACGACAGTCAGGAGAAAACTAAGCGTCGCCACGCCGGACCAGTACACAATGAGGTTGGAAATAATAAAGGTAACCGGCACCAGGATTCGGGCCATGGGCACGCGAAATGGCCGGGCGGCTTCCGGCAGTGTGCGCCGCAGCGAAAGCAGCACCACCGGCCCAATGCCGTAGGAGAGCACCATCACATCCGAAATTTCGTTGACCATTTTATGCCAGCTCGGAAAAGGCAGCATAAACAGACATCCCACGGCAAAGCTTACCACACCGGCCGCCCATGGCACGCCGAAGCGGTTGAGGCGCTGCAGCGAACGGTGAATAAAGCCGTCTTCGCTCATGGCACCAATGACCCGTGAAGAGGTTGTCGCGTAGATAAAGCCGGTGCCCCCGGGCGATACAATGGCATCGGCATACAGCAACATGGCAAGCCACGCCAAACCAATACCGGAAGCCAACGCTGCCAGCGGTCCGGCACCGACTGAAAATCCTCTGGCATGGTCCAAAGCACCCCAGCCATATTTGGCCAGGTCGGCGGGGTTGATCGCCATAACAAATGCCAGTTGCAGACCCACATAAATGACAATTCCAATTACCACCGATCCGATGACCGCGATGGGAATATAGCGTTGTGGCTGCGAAGTTTCACCCGCCAATTCCACAGCCTGCCGGAACCCCAGAAAACTGAAAATAACGCCTGCTGTTCCTAATGCCGTAAATATGCCGCGAATATTCGATGCCATCTGATGGGGTTGCACATGCAGGTTGGCGGTGTGATGCGCGCCAATAAGTAAACCGAAAATGGTGATAAGCGGTACGGCCAGTTTCCACCAGCCGGCGGTGGTCGTAATACGCATGACCCATTTAATGCCAAACAGGTTCAAGACCGTAAAAAAGGCGAGCATCAGGACCGCAAAGCCGAAACCAGCGGGCGTCAGGGCATGATTCTTGGGATATATCAGCCATGGCCAGATATTGGCCATGTAACCCAGCGTAGCCAGCACTTCCACGGGTGCTACAGAGACATATCCCAAAAAAAGTATCCAGCTCCAGATACGGGACAAGAGCACGCCGTGGCTTAGATGCGGAAAATGCACGACGGCACCGCTGCGCGGAAACATGGTGGCCAGTTCCGCGTATACCAGCGCCAAAAGCAAAATTGCGACCCCGCCGATCAGCCAGGAGAAAACACTTAATGGGCCGGCTTGCTGCGCCGCTTCCATCGGACCTTTGAGCCAGCCCGAACCAATAATGCCTCCAAGGCTGGCGTACAACAGACCGATGACCCCTGCCTCACGCCGCAATCCGCTTGTCTTGCCTGATGTTTCTGCCATGCTTGTCATCAACTCCTGCTCAATAACCGCGGCCGCGCTGCTTCACAACCCATGGGCATTATCCCACAAATATCAACATTCGCACGCGGTTCGATCTTGCGTCATCTGGAACCTGGAATCTGGAATCTGGAATCTGGAACCTGGAACCTGGAATTCTTCGGAAGCGCTGGCACTGCATTTTGCTCGCGAGGCCTACCCGCCGATTTGCAATCAAACGGGGACAGGGCCAGTCTTTGCATTCCAAGCCTAGATTTGGATCTTCCTGGGCCGCCCCTCGGGGCGAATGGTGTGCTCCAGGTTTAGGGATAGCGCTGTCTGGCGTAACCATTGCTCATCACCAAATGGCCGGTTGCGATTTTCGCTGGCCTTCAGTTGACTCAATTCTTTTTTCGTCGGCACCGCG
>JAJZGH010000236.1 GCA_021798635.1 Planctomycetota bacterium
CGCAGTGCCCGGCTGTCTGTGCCCGGCTGTCGCTGCAATCTGCGGCGGAGGGGGTTATAATATTATGGATGAAGTTGATCAGCGGAGTTGTCGAATGACAAAAAAAGATGAAAAATTGCCGACCTTTGAGGAATCCATCGCCCGCCTGGAAGGCATTGTCGAACAGATTGCCTCCGGGAAGGTGGGCTTGGAAGAGAGTTTGGTCATGTATGAAAAGGGCATGGAACTGGTGCAACGCTGCCGCGCGATTTTGGACAGCGCTGAAAAGCGCATTGAGCTTTTATCACAGGCGGGCGGCACGCTGAAGGCCGCACCGCTGGAATCTCAAAGCCTATAAAAAAGCGATCCGCAGTTGTTTGCAACTGCGGATCGCTCCCGTTAGTTCACGTTTCATTTCATAAGCGATCCTGAATCGGGGCATGTCCCAGTGCTGCAGAATTGCAATAGCGTGCGTCAGATGGCGTCGCTGCCAACCGTGCCATCGCTGACACGCACCACGTTATCCAGAGGCATGATAAACATCTTGCCATCGCCGATCTGGCCTTTTCCACCGGGTCCACTGCGTGCCGCTTTGACAATGGCATCGACCGTGGGCTGGACAAAGTTTTCATTCACGGCAATTTCCAGACGTACTTTGCGAATCAGATTGACCTGCATCGCCTGACCGCGGAAGTATTCCGTGTGGCCCTTCTGCCGGCCATAGCCCTGCACATCGCTGACGGTCAGACGAAATACTTCGACATCCGTCAGGGCCTGTTTCACTGCTTCGAGGCGATGGGGTTGGATAATGGCGATAATTAATTTCATTGAGGTTTCTCCATTTCAAGTTTTATAAAAGCCCCCGCCTCGATACCCGCTCGAGGCGGGGGGCCTGTTAACAACACTACTTTCAGCACCGTTTAGTTGGCACCGAATGGCAACGCCACGGACTGTTCGGGGAAGGTATTGGTATCCAGGCCGACCTCGCCGTGTATTCCCAAATCCAATCCTTCGATTTCCACCTGCTCGGAGACACGTATCTCCATGAACAGTCGCATCACAAATATGATAATCGCAGTCACGACGCCCGCATAGACCACTGCATCGCTGGCGGCGAGAATCTGCAATAACACCTGATGGAAGTTGCCGTCAATCCAGCCTGCAACGCCGTTAATGGCGGTGCTGGCGAACACACCGGTCAACACGGCACCAAGGAATCCACCGATGGCATGCACGCCAAAGGCATCCAAAGCGTCATCGTAACCGAAGATCGTCTTGATCTGGGCACCCCAGTAGCAGACGATGCCGGCAGCCAAGCCGATAATCGGCGATGACCAGAGCGCGACATATCCGCAAGCCGGTGTAATGGCGACCAACCCCGCGACAAATCCTGAGGCCATGCCCAAGCTTGTAGCGCGGCGATGATGCATCCATTCCGCAAAGTTCCAGGCCAGACCGGCCATGGCTGTGGCTACGGTGGTGTTGAGGAATGCGGCGCAAGCCAGGCCGTTGGCGGCATTGGCCGAACCGGCATTAAAGCCATACCATCCAAACCAGAGCAATCCAGCACCGGTGAGGGTGTTGAACAACGAGTTGGGCTGAATAACATTCGGGAACCCTTTTCGTTTGCCGATCATAATCGCGGCAACCAGGCCCGATACACCTGATGAAATATGCACAACCGTACCACCGGCAAAGTCTACTGCACCCATCTGTGCCAACCAGCCGTTGCCCCAGATAAAGTGGGCCAGGGGGTCATACACCAGCGTGCCCCACAGGAGAATAAATACGCACCAGGCACCATATTTCATACGTTCGGCAATGGAGCCGGCGATCAGAGCGGGCGTAATAACCGCGAACATGGCCTGAAACATATTGAAAATGGTTTCCGGAACGGGAAATTGCCCGCCGGCGGGAGCGCCAGCCACGCCCGTGATGGCGTTGATGGGATCCAATCCCAGCATCAGCAGCCGGCTGGGATCCCAGCCGATAAATTTCTGCACCATGGGATTTGCCGAGGTACCGAAGGAGAGCATATACCCAAACAGGAACCACTGGACGATAATCACACCCAGGGCTGAGTAAGAGGTCATCATTGTGGCCAGGAAGTTTTTCTTCCGGACAATACCGCCGTAATACAACGCCAGACCGGGCATCATGACCATCACCAGTGCGGTGGCCGCCAACATCCATGCGGTGCTGCCGGTGTCATAGGTCTGCTGTGCCCACGCTCCGGTTACCGGGGCCGGGGCGGTCGTGGTGGCGGCCGGTGCCGTAGCTGCGACTGCGGTGGTAGCTGCCGCTGTAGCCGGTGCCGTCTGAGCAAATAACTGTCCGGCCATAGTCATTACGAGCACAACCGCGGCCAAGCCGAACATCCACCGGATTGTACTTGCTCTTGCGAGCTTGGTGAGTTTAGTAAAACCCATCAATAGTTCCTCCAAAGAACTTTTCCTGAAAAATCTGAACGGCTCTGTCGCACCGCACGACAGAACTTCTTGTCTGATGAGGGACTCCATGAAATCTCCTTGCTGAAAAATGCCCTTGCGCCGCAGGCCGCCTGCACTGCGCTGATTGCTGTAAGTCATCTGGAATTACAATTTCCTGACAACGTCAACTCGTAGACTCTGCATCAGGAGAGCCGGTTAGCTTTGGGGTTCGCTTCCGGACTCAATACGTTGTCATAACTATGTGTAGAATTGAATTCATAACGATTGCCGTTGATGGTTGTGAAGTGTTCCAGCCATAGCGTCCGCGAGCATCGAATTGCAATACGATCAATGGCACATTTTTCCACCACGTCCGGTGCAACGGGTGCTGACAAGCCACTACGGTCGCTCGGCATTTGGGACGGTGCACTGTGAAAGCCGGAAATCTGTAAACCGGCATGGGGGATATTTTGCGGATCAAATGTCGTAATTCCTGCCCGTGTGCCCCCCGTGTGATAGGGCGTAACATAGTTGTATCCCGCCGTTTGATGCGATGGAAAATGATTGACAGCGGTGAGATTCAGGAAAAAAGCCAGCACCACCAGGGTTGCCACAAGGAGTTCCCATGATTCCAACAGCATCCGGACCTTTTTTCCGTTCATGATCACGGTATGCACTGGCTGCGGATGGTAAATCTGTCCACTTTGTCCGAAGCTGTGGTTGCCGGAAAAACTTGGTCTCGGTTGCAGTTGTCGCCGACGGAAATGGTGCACGAGTACTCCAAACCACATGCCCGGATGACACGATCATCCGAGGACCATCCCGCCATCAGCGGGTTATCGGCGTCCATTCCGACACAAAATTAAAAGCTAAGCCGCCTGACGCGCCTGTATCCATTCAAGCCAACGCCAGCGGGCCGAAACCGATCCGGCATTGTTATTAAAGCAATTTCTATGCCAGAGGCTTGGCCACTACCTAAAATTTAGGCAAAAGGATGGAAAACAAGGGATTTTATAGTCAAATGGCCCGTCTCGCCGTGATGCGCCGGCAAGCATCAAGCCTAATAAACAGTCAGCCGCTGTTGCCTGCGGTGAGAAAACAGATCGCCGTGCATCAAAATCAGGCACGGGGTCGGTTCGAAGAGGAATGAATAGAAATTACGCAGGGCGCACAATTTATCACAAAGCCGCCGGCTCTGCCGGTGGTGCAAGGTACGAGGTTATAGGTTACAGGGGACCGGTTACAGGGGGGCAAACTATCTGGGACAGGTTGCGGTTAGCTGGAAGATAGCCCAGCACCGCGCCGATGTCCCGATGCCCCACAAAGCCGCCGGCTCTGCCGGTGGTGCAGGCTCCGACGTTATCGGAGCGGTCGATCTCGCGAACGATTTCAAATTCCAGATTTCCGATTTGCAATTCCAACTGCCAGATGCAACGCTCCAGATTCCAGGCCCCCGGTTCCAGGTCCCCCCAGGCCGCTTTCGCTCCGTCACGCAACGACCAGATTATCAATCAGCCGCGTGGTTCCCAGCGTGGCCGCTATTAGAAATACACACGGTGTGGCAACAGTCTGGCGATATACTTCCAGTGTTTCGGGGTGACAGGCCAAGGCATACTGTACTTCCAGGCCGGCCTGTCCGATGCGCTCACTTAAGCCGGCTTCCAAAGCCCCGGCATCTCTCACGCCGCCGCTATATTCATGTCGTGCCCAGCTTAACGCTTGGTAAATGCTGCCGGCTTGAGCTCGTTGATCAGGGGATAAATAGCGGTTGCGGCTGCTCATGGCCAGGCCGTCCGGCTCGCGCAGCGTAGGGGCGGTGACAACCTCTACCGGCATATTCAAATCCCGCACCATGTGCTTCAGGATCAGTTGCTGCTGAAAATCTTTCTGTCCCAGAATCATTGAGGCCGGCTCAACAATTCCCAGAAGTTTGGCAACCACCGTACACACGCCCCGAAAATGTCCGGGGCGAATGGCCCCGTCCAGCACGCAGCCCAGCGGTCCTGGATCAATGCTCATCGCGCTGCCGGGGGCGTACATTTCCTCCGGTGATGGGAAAAACACCGCATCCGCTTCCCATGCCGCGAGATGGGCTAAATCCTGTTCAAAAGGGCGGGGATACTTATGAAAATCTTCCTGCGGCCCGAACTGTGTGGGATTGACAAAAATGGATACCGCAACGATTCCATCCGACCCCGCCAGACGCCGAGCCATGCGTACCAAACTTCCATGCCCTTCATGCAACGCTCCCATGGTAGGCACAAAGATTACTTTGCCGCCTGCCGCGGACCGCCGATACCGGCGAAATTCAGAAATTGTTTTACAAATGTTCATCCGGCAATCTCTTTTGATTCAGACTCAAGGACACGACCCCATCGGACATGCCCGCAAAAGCGCCATCATGGATTTTCCCAGCAGAGGATGGATCATTTCCGGGGCAATTTCCGCCAATGGCCGCAACACAAATAATCGCGCATGCAGCCGGGGATGCGGAATGGTTAAGTCCGGTTTCTCCAATATCAAATCATTATAAAAAAGAATGTCCAAGTCTATCAGGCGCGGGCCATGCCGTATTTCACCGGTTCGAAACCGCCCCAGTTTCCGTTCCACGCCGGCCAAAGCCGTCAAAAGGTCTTCGGGTGACATTTCCGTTGTCAGGCGCGCGGCAGCGTTGCAGTAATCTTCCTGTCCGGGCGGTCCGCCCACCGGGGCGGTGATAATAAACTGGGATACGCGTTCCACCTGTGTTCCCGGCAACTCTGCAATTGCCGCCAGCGCCTGGCGCAGATTCTCCTCCCGATTTTCCAGGTTGCTTCCAAGTGCGATGTAACAAATTGCGGCCATGTAAGACGTTATCCTGTTCAGAGATTTCCAGCGGTTGAAATTGCGGTATCAGGTGATGCGGAAGGCAACGGCTGATCGTTGATGCGCGTCGTGAAAATCACCAGCATAAGCAGCACCGAGGCCCAAAGCGATACACCGATGGTCAGCATCCAGCGATGGCCGTCCGGGCCGAAAATTTTTGCGACATCGGTCGTTAAAAACATCAGAAAAGCCGCGGCGGATAAGGCGGTTAACGCCCGACGCCGTGTGATGTAAGCCATCCGCGGATCGGACAAAATCATTCCCACCGCCAGCAGGGTAAGAATCAGCGTGACAAAATGCGGCACCCAGGTCCGTGGCGAAGCCCAGAGCATAAAAGCCGCTACCGCTCCGATTTCCAGCACATATCGGCGATCGCGAAGGGTTGGTAACACTTTCCGCGACCACCATAAACCAATCAGCCCGATCACAATAAGAACCATGCGGATAATCATATCGGAAGCCGGCCCTGACACGTTGATGACATTGACATAATGAGCGGGATGTAGTCGATCCGGGTGCATCGGAAATGCCGGCACATGGCGAATCAGCCGGGCGATGAAAACCGGTATGGATTGCCCGACAAAATAGGTCAGATGGCCGCCCTTCAGGTACGGCACAATCATGATGCGTGCCCATTGCCGCAGCCACGCCAGATTCTGGGTCCACCCAAATATTGCCGCAGGAATTAATAGCAGGCCCAGAAGCAGGCCCGCCAGAAAACCGCCCGCGACATGCCATTGACGTTTCCACAAAAAATAAATGAAAAACACCAGTGGAGTTACCTTAATGCACACCGCAAACGCAATGAGAATGCCCCCCAGCCATTTCCATCCCGGTGCATCAAGCTGGGCCGCGCATAACCCCAGCGTCAGCGGGAGCAGCATGAATAAATTGGTCTGCCCTTCCTGAATATCCTGTAATGCCGGCCAGAACCAGACGGCTAACATCAGCAGAATCGCGGTGACGGACAACTTTACCCCCGCCTGCCGGGCCATGCGATACACCGCCCAGAATATGCCGATGGAAAAAATATATTTGCACATCGCCCAGATAAACTCCGCATTCGGCGGCGAAAACCAGGTCAACGGCCCGAAAACAGCCAGCGTTACCGGGGGGGTTGGAAAGGTATCACTGGTGTAGGGCACATGGTGCTGAATAAACGGCGGCACCACGACCATCCAGCGGTCAAAGTCGTTCACGTAATGGGTGGAACCGGTTTTTTCCCGATGGATTACCCGCGCACGCGCCTGAAAAGCTGCGACAATGGTGACGATCAACCCGACCGCCAGAATAATGCTGACGGCAAGTCGATGGGGGGACATTGTGTTGCTTTTTGCATTCACAATTGCAACCAATTCTTTCCTGTCTTTCCTGCCGCCGCACCTGGCGCTTTTCCGCTAAAGCTTCAGCGATCCAATACGTGCAACCGCTTCGCGCAAACGGGATTCATCCACGGTCAGCGCCATACGCAAATACCCTTCGGCCGCCGGTCCAAAGCCCGCACCCGGCACGGTTACCACGTGCACCTCTTCCAGCAGGCGGTTGCACAAATCCATGGAACTTATTCCCTGAGGAGTATTTACCCAGCAGAAAAACCCGGCTGTGGGTTTGCGAAACTTCCAGCCCAGGGCGGACAAACCGCCATGCAGCGTATCGCGCCGCCGCCGGTAAATATCCATCTGCTGTTTCACATCCGGATGATCGTAATGTTCTAATGCTGCGGCTCCGGCCACCTGAACGGCATTAAATTGTCCGGAATCCACATTGCCTTTCACCTGCCCCAGGGCCGCCACCACCGCCGGACTTCCTACCGCCCAGCCAATGCGCCAGCCGGTCATATTGAAGCTCTTGGATAACGAATGAAATTCAATGGCGACGTCCATCGCACCGGGTACCTGCAAAATGCTGCACGGCGGCTGCTCAAAATAAACCTCGCCATACGCCAGATCATTGGCGATGATCCAGTCGTACTGTTTGGCCATGGCCACCGCTTTTTCATAAAAGCT
>JAJZGH010000237.1 GCA_021798635.1 Planctomycetota bacterium
AAAACATTTACCTCTCCCCATGCCGGTTCCATTGAAAAGTCTTTCGCCCCGCTGGTGCAGTACCGCCTGGATCACTTAAAACAGTGGGCCCAACCCGTGCTGGTCGGCCCCGCGCAAACCCAGCCTGCGGCAACCCAACCATCAGCTACGGCACCAGTCGCAAAACCGGTGGCCCCCGCCCCGGCAAAATAGCCGCGATTCGCCCCCGTGATGCACGGGCGGCGTGCGGATTTGGGATTGTACGTGCCGGGGTGGGCGGGGATTTTATTCTTGGGTATTGTCTCGCGTCGAACCGTGACGCTGCCGCTAACGGCGGTGCGCGGATTTGAGATTAGCTCGATGCGGCAGCGTCGAGCTGGCTGCGGAATGTGGTTGACCGCGGCGACGCATTTCGCGCGTCACGATTGATCCGGCACGATTGACGGCAGCACTGAAGCCGCGCAGAATACCGCTTTCAGAACACGGGGAGAATTCGCCGTATCAACTGAAAGGGCTTTTGCATGCCCGGTTCCGATGAAGCCATGCTCTTTGAACTTTCGGGCGTCACGAAAACCTACGGCGCGATTACCGCCCTGGATGATCTTTCTCTGCGCGCTAAACCCGGAGCCATCGGCCTGCTGGGTCCCAACGGTTCCGGTAAAACCACCATGATTCGCACGCTCCTTGGCCTGATTCATGCCGATGCGGGCACCGCACGGGTGTTGGGCATGGATGTGCAGAACCATCCGCTTGATATTCGGCGAAAGATTGGTTTTTCTCCGGAAGATGAATGTCTATTTCCCGGGGTGGCGGGAATTGAGTTCGTGGCGTATGCCGGGGAACTCGTGGGAATGAAAAACAGCGATGCCATGCAGCGCGCCCACGAAGTGCTGGATTATGTCGGCCTGGGTGAAGTGCGGTATCGCAAAGTGGAATCCTATTCCTCCGGCATGAAGCAGCGGCTGAAGCTGGCGGCAGCCATCGTTCATGACCCTCAACTGCTGATTCTTGATGAACCCACCAACGGCATGGACCCCGAGGGCCGCGAGGATATGCTGCATCTGGCGCATGATCTGGCTCATCATAAGAACATGAGCGTGCTTTTTTCCAGCCACCTTTTGCCGGATGTCGAAGCGGTATGCGATTATATTATTGTGCTGGGTGCGGGGAGGCTGCTGGTGCAGGGAGAAATTGCCGCGCTCAAAGCGGCGCACAACCGCTGCTTTGAAGTGCGGCTCAAGGCAGATGCTGAAATTTTCTCTCGTGAAATCACCAGCATGGGCTGCCTGGTGCGGCAACAGGGGGAAGTGCTGCTGGTGGAAATTCCGCAAGGCGGTTCACCGGCTATGCTGTGGCAGGCCGCGGCGGTGCATCAGCAGCAGATTCGCCACCTGCGACCGCAGCGCAGCACCCTGGAAGAGGTTTTTCTTAATGCCGTGGAGCATGTGTAATGCCCATTATTGATCAAGGTTATCAGCACTGGTCCGGAGACCTCTCAAGCCACGCGTGGCGCTGGTTGGCGGTGACGCGACAGGGCATAAAAATTACCATGCGTAATCGCTTTCTGCGCTATGTGCTTTTTGCGGCGTGGGTACCGGCGGTGGCGCTGGTGGCGATGCTGTCCGGCTGGGGATTGCTGGAACGCAAATCCACCATGGTTTCCACGTTTAAACAATTGATGCGATTTCTGAATCCGGGCGTGGTGGCGGACCCGCGCTATTACCGCGTGGAGATATGGCAATTATCCTACGGTTACTTTCTGCACGTTGAACTGTTTTTTTCGATGATTCTGATTCTGCTGGTCGGCCCCAGCCTGATCAGCCAGGATTTGCGCGTCAATGCGTTGCCGCTTTATTTTTCGCGGCCCCTGCGGCGCGTGGATTATTTTCTGGGAAAGCTGGGGGTCATTGTGGCTTTTCTGGGCATGGTGCTGATTGTGCCGGCGGTGGTAGCGTATATTTTCGGATTGCTGTTCAGCCTGGATATCAGTGTGATTCCCGACACGTTCGCCATTCTCCTGGAGGTAGTGGCGTATGGGCTGATCATCGCACTTTCGGCCGGGACGCTGATCCTGGCTTTGTCGGGATTGTCACGAAATTCCCGTTACGTGGCTCTGATGTGGCTGGGGCTGTGGTTTGTCAGCAGCGTGGTGGGGTCCATGCTGGAAGGCGTGCATCACCAGCAGATGCGTTATGCGGCGTATGCTCACGCACAACAAATCCAGACACGCCGCCTTCAGGCTGATCGTAAGGCCGGTAAAACGAAATCCGAGTGGGCACGGGAAGCGGCGACTTGGCAGCAGTCTCAGGTGGCTTATCAAGCCTCGGTGCTGCATGACCGACAAACGGATTGGCGGCCACTGGTATCGTATACCGGTAATCTTTCCCGCCTTGAAGATCATTTATTGGGATTAAACAACGCGTGGCGGAAACTGGCAAAACTCGAACCCAGTATCACAGCGCGTAACCGCCTGCTGGCGCGGAATACCGGGCCGCAGTTTCCCTGGTATTGGTCCGCGGCCGTAATAATGTTTCTGTTTGGGCTTTCTTTATGCATACTGAATCTGTCCATACGATCGCTGGATCGGCTGAAGTAGGACCGATCATTGCTTTCCACGATGTCAGCAAGTGGTATGGCAATGTCATCGGTCTTAATAAGCTCACGCTCCAAATACGCGCCGGAGTTACCGGCCTGCTGGGGCCTAACGGCGCGGGCAAATCAACGCTGCTGCAATTGGCCACCGGACAGCTTTTTCCCAGCAAAGGGCGTGTAGAGATATTTGGCCAGGCCGCTTGGAACAACCCGGCCCTGAATCGCCGCATCGGACTGTGCCCTGAACAAGATGCGCTTTATGAATGGATGACCGGAGCTGATTTTGTCATTACCTGCGCCCGCCTGGCGGGTATGAACCGTGTGCAGGCGCGGCAGGCGGCCCGGCGGTCTCTGGAAGCTGTGGGCATGACGCCGCACAAATCGCGGGTGATCCGCGGTTATTCCAAAGGCATGAGGCAGCGCACCAAACTGGCGCAGGCGCTGGTGCATGATCCGGAAATTCTGTTTCTGGATGAACCTATGACCGGTACCGACCCCGTAGCGCGGCGCGATCTGATGGATATCATTCATAGGCTTGCACAGGCTGGAAAAAGCGTAGTGGTTTCCAGCCATGTTCTGCACGAAGTAGAGACACTGACACCCAATATTATTCTCCTGAACCATGGCCGACTGCTGGCGCAGGGGCACATCCGGCAGATTCGTGATTTGATGGACCAGCATCCGCATCGCATTGTGCTGGTCTGTGAAAATTGCCGGGCGCTTGCCGCGAGCCTGATGCAGTGGCCGGACGTGGCTGCCATCCACGTTCATGCCGTGGCCAATCATCCGCAATCACTGATGGTTGAAACCTGCGAGCCGGACACGTTTTACGCGCGGTTACCGCAGCTTGTTGCGCAAGAGAACTGGGCTATTGCGGAAGTTTATTCCGAAGACGACAACCTCGATGCGGTGTTCCGATATCTGGTGAACAAATGAATTCTGACCTTGCACAACAAGAACAATCCGCGGTGCCCCCGGCGTCGCCCCAGCCCATGCAGCCCCGCACCGGCGATGCTAAGCTTTCGGGTCTGCGGTCATTCTGGACGCTTTATACGCTGACCCTGCGGCAGCAACGGCACGGCAAACGCTGGATCGCTCTGGCATTTTTGCTTTTGCTGCCGCCGCTGCTGGCCATTCTCACCCGATGGACCGATCCGGATGTGCCGGGGCGAGTTTTGGAGTTCAATCTGGCCTTTATGTTGATTCCTCAGGGACTTCTGCCGCTGGTGGCGCTGTTGTATGCATCGGGCATGATTCAGGATGAACAGGAAGAGCAGACGATTACCTATCTGCTGATTCGACCGATTGCCAAATGGGCGATTTATCTGGCCAAGCTTCTGGCCACGCTCACTGCGGCCGTGGTGGTGACGGGCGTGGTTACCTCCTTGACGTATGCAGCCATATATACGGGAAATGCCCATCCGCCGGACATCCTGATGCGATGCCTGACCGCGTGCAGCGTCCATGCGTTGGCGGTGGTTGCGTACTGCTGTCTGTTTGGCCTGCTGGGCCTGCTGACGCGGCGCGTGTTGATCGCCGGCATTATTTATATTTCTCTGGTGGAAGGCATTCTGGCTAATCTTCCCTTTGCGATCCGATTAATCACGGTCATTTATTACACCCGCTTGATCACGTATCGCGTGCTGTCGTTTACGGTGCCGGTCGGCGGAGGGGCACAGAACCTGGCTGCGGACAGTTGGCAGTTGAATGTTACGCACGATCCGGCTTTGCAGCATTATCCGCACACCTGGGCCTGCCTGACGATACTGTTGATCGGCAGTGTGGTGTGCAGTTTCCTGGCAGCACTGCGGTGTGCAAATCGTGAATTTTACGTAAAAACGCCGGATAAAACGTAAGGAGACAACCGTACCAGCATAATCAGCACACTGCCGGACGCGCCCGAGAGCACCGGATGGCAATCCGGTGGTTGACCCCACGCCGCCAACCAACCACCGGGTTATCACCACGGTGCTCTTTAAACCACGATGCGCCCGCGAGAGCACCGGATGATAATCCGGTGGTTGATCCCCTGCCGCCAACCAACCACACAACCAACCACCGACACACCATTTGCAATACCATAGGCTGTTCGCCTAATATGAATGCCGCAAAGGCCGTTGCCATGCAGTGCACGGGCTTTTTTGAGCGGACAAGCGTTTTGAAGACAAGGCTGCCTGATAATTTATGAGCACGCTTATTGAAGTTCCTTCCCCGGCCATTGCCTCGCAAACAATCAGCCACTCCGCCACACAGCCCTCGTTTTTATCAGACCTTTTGGAATTGGCCAAAATTCGCCTCACCGGCATGGTGGTTATTACGACCATGGTCGGGTTTTATCTGGGCGGGGCCGGCGGGGAAGGCTGGCTCAAACTGCTGTGGGTGGCGGTCGGCACATGGATGCTGGCAGCCAGTGCCGCCACGCTCAATCAGGTATTTGAAATATCACGCGACGCCCTGATGCCCCGCACGGCCAACCGCCCGTTGCCCGCAGGCCGCCTGTTGCCTTCCACAGCGCTGATCTTCGCTGCGGGATTGGCCGGCATATCCTTGGCCATCCTGTGGCTGGGGACCAATGAACTTACCGCCCTGCTGGGATTGGCGAATCTGATAATCTATGCATTTATCTACACGCCTATGAAACGCTTTTCCACACTTAATACCCTGGTGGGCGCCGTGTGCGGCGGTATCCCGCCCGTCATGGGTTATACCGCGGCCACCGGGCATTTGGCACCCGCCGCCATTGCTCTGGGTGTTTTGCTGTTTGTCTGGCAGATTCCGCATTTTCTGGCTCTGGCCTGGTTATACCGCGATCAATATGAATTGGCGGGATTCAAAATGTTGCCCGTCATTGATAAAACCGGCCGCTTCACCTTCCGCATGATAGTGCTTTACAGCGTCCTGTTAATCCCGGCAGCTCTGGCGGAAACCGTGCTGGGGGCGGCGGGGATCTGGTATGCGATAGCCGCGGTGATTCTGGGGGCTGTTATGGTGTTTCTGGCTACCGTGCTGCTGCGCGAGCCAAGCCGCACGGGGGCACGCCGAGTGTTTCTGGCCAGTGTGATTTATTTGCCGCTGTTGCTGATGGCGTTGGCGGCTGACACCCGGCCCGGTGCGCCGGCGACAATGTTTAGCGATTCCCTCCATCTTTTGGGTCAGTCGAATGCTGCCTCCAGCGTTCTCCCCGGTGCCGATGTTGCCGCGAAGAAGCCCGTGCAATAGCCTGCCCAGGAGCCTGTCCGAGTAATGGCCGGGATCGCGATTACTCGGACAGGGTCCAGGGCGGCGGTGAAACTATGTCCATGAAAAGTAAATTCATCGCCTTTTTTTCCT
This sequence comes from Planctomycetota bacterium, assembly GCA_021798635.1. Next base: position 5,902 of record JAJZGH010000237.1, read on the forward strand.
CCGGATTATGGATTATCGTCCTGCTGGCTTGCACCACAGTAGGCCTGGCCGTTAAGGAAATTATTATCCCCCTGGCCAGCGGTGATTTTACTCACACCATCGGTGATGGCGTGCATGTCAGCAGTTATAATTTTAATCTTCATCCCCTGCTGATCAATCGCAAGTTCCTCATGGCGTCCGGCAACAGCAAAGACGGCCTGAATGCGCTGAATCGGCCGCGCCTGTTGACGATAGCGCAAGTCAGTAACATTAACAATGCGCGCCGCGATGCCGGCGGATTTATCCAGGGGCCGGATCGTGTCGTGGGAGTTGTGATTCACGCCCAGGCCAGAGCCTATCCGTTGCCTATGATGAACTGGCATGAAATCTGCAATGATCGCCTCGGCGGAAAAGCCATCGCGATCATCTGGGATGGTTTTTGTGATACCGCCCTGGTGGTAAGCCGCCGGGTTGATGGCCAAACCGTCCGATTCGGCTACAGCGGCCTGGTCTACAACGGCAACGCCCTTATTTATGACCATCAACCCAGCGTGGCGGATGAAAGTTTATTCAGCCCGATCGCCGGCCGCGCCATCGCGGGCCCCATGGCCGCCCAACACGTTAAGTTAACGCCTCTCCCGTGTCAGGTGGTTACGTGGCGAAACTGGAAAAGCATGTATCCGCAAACCACTATGATCGCCGGCGTTACCAGGCTTTACGCCGCGTATCGCAAAGATGTATACGGCCCCTATGATCACAGCCCAGCCGGGCCGCAGTATCCGGTGACCCCGCTGTGGAATTACCATCATCCGAAACTCAAATCCAGCCTGATTCTGCTGCGGATAAAACGACACTGGAGGCCGCTGGCATTTTCGAGTCTTTTTGCCCGGGAAAATCGGGCCGGGGTTGTGCACCTGCGTATGGCGGGCGTGCCTGTGGTCCTGCAATGTTTCAAGGAGCCGCAATGGCGGACCATAACGGTGATTTCTCCGCAGCAAATCCCGACCGCCTACGGATTTTTATTCGCCTGGTACGCCCAGCACCCGAAAGATTTTACCGCCAAATTCTGGGCGCACGGCGCTGAAATTCATTGACTTTTAGCCTCCGGGCCGATACTGTTTGAACTCTCTGGAGAGATGGCCGAGCGGCTGAAGGCGCCGGTTTGCTAAACCGGTGTACGGGTTACAACCTGTACCGCGGGTTCGAATCCCGCTCTCTCCGTTTCGGCCCCCAGCCGAAACAGAGCAGGGAAGAAGAAAAAACACACACCCGAACAAACTAAACCCCAAACCGCAACACAGCGCACGCCCAGCGCGCAAATCCCCTGCGGTCTACTGCTCAACTCTCTAC
>JAJZGH010000238.1:0-5989 GCA_021798635.1 Planctomycetota bacterium
ATTTAATTCAGCCTGAAACACACTATACCGACGTAGAATTGTCACCCCTTAGCCGAAATAGAAGTGTCACCCCCGGAAAAGGTTCCAGGTACCTTTTTTGTGTGGTTGGCGGTCAGGGAGCGGGTTTTCCATGGACATATATCCGGTTAATTCTCTACGCGGTATCGCGTCCAGATAACGCCGCCGGGAAGGCGTTTTATTGACTTAACTTGAAGCGCCTTTGCCTGCCGCGACGTATGCCCCTTTGGCGCGTCAAACACGATGGGTGTTCCAATCGAACCGTCCGCAACCGGGACAACAACATGGCTGATTTCATCAATGAGAGACGCTTTCAGGAACGCCCCCCCAACATAATCCCACCGCCATCTATACGGATCGTTTTAATCCGAAAAAGCTTTGACAACTTTGTGACGGCCCTTTTCAGGTCGATGGAGGTTTTGCCCGTCGATTCATTGGCATCCTGAAAACAGGAAATATTGTCTGGGATACGGCACAACACGGTATCGGCACGACAGTTTGCAAAATCGGGTGCTAACGGCTAGTTTGCACGTTGGTGTTGTTATGCATAAATCAATATCTCACAAATCCGCTCCGGCTGATCGCATCGTGGGCAATGCCGTGAAGCTTCGGCACCAATTGCATCAGATTCCGGAATTGGCGTATGAAGAACGGGAAACCAGTGATCTGGTGGCGGCGGAATTGACCCGACTGGGCATACGCTTTCAGCGCGGTTTGGCGGGCGGCACGGGCATTCTGGCGGAAATTGGCGAGGGGGATCGGTGCGTGGCGTTACGGGCGGATATGGATGCGCTTCCGATAACTGAAGCCACCGACGTGGCCTGGAAAAGCCGGCGGCCCGGACGTATGCACGCCTGCGGCCATGACGGCCACATGGCGGTTTTGCTGGGGACAGCGGCTACTTTAGCTGCTCAACGCGACAGACTTGGCGGACGCGTCAAGCTGATTTTTCAGCCTGCGGAAGAGGGCCGCAATGGGGCCTTGCGGATGTGTGAGGATCATGTGCTGGATTCGCCGCCGGCGCAAGCGATTTTCGGCCTCCATGGCTGGCCGGAACTTACGGTGGGGCAGGTCGCATCGCGCAGCGGATGTTTGCTGGCGGCGGTGGATACGATTGTTATTGAAGTCCGCGGGGTTGGCACTCATGCCGCCTATCCGCACAAAGGAAAAAATCCAATTCCGTGTGCCGCGGCCATGATGGCGGAAATATCCGCTGCGTTGAATTCGCGCATCGCCCCCACCGATACCGTGGTATTTACGGTTGGAACTTTCAATGCCGGGCAGGCCAGCAATGTGGTGCCGGACTGCGCCAACTTCAGCGGCACCTTGCGAACGCTGACCGCCGGCGTTCGCAAACAGACCCTTACGATTATTCGCGAAGTTAGTCGCACGCTGGCGGCCGTTCATGGCTGTCAGGCCCGTGTGCAATTAACCAGCGGTACACCGGCTACGATCAACAGCGGTCCCGCGTATGATTTTTTTCATCGCACGGCATGTGACGCGCTGGGTGAGGGAAATGTGCATCTGCTGGATCAGCCGTTTCTTTGGAGTGAAGATTTTGCCTATTATCTGCGGCGTGTACCCGGATGTTTTTTTGTTCTTGGCACGCGCCCGCGTGGCCGCAAGACCTACCCCATGCTGCATAATCCGCAGTATGAATTTCCCGATTCAGCGGTAGCCACGGGCATTGGCATTTTGTCCGCCCTGGCGATGAATTTTCTCTCTGAAAGCCAGTGAGCAACCGGAGTAATTTGCATGCGCGTTTTTTGCTGTCCCTGCAGCCTGCGACCCCGGCGGACGTGCTGGATTTTCCTGCCGGCAATTCTGGGATGCTTTCTCCTGTCGGCACGTATGGCCCCCGCGCTTACGCCGCGGCAAGTCGCGGTAATCGTCAATGGAAACATTCCCGGTTCCTGGCAGGTGGCCAGATACTACATCAAGGCCAGGAATATTCCCGCCACTCATCTGATCGTGCTGAATTTAACCAACCATAATGTTAATGATGTGCCCGCGGCATATTACAGGCTGCGTATCGCCAGCGCCATCAGAGAAATTCTCCGGCAACGCCACTTAGCCAGGCAGATTAAATGTCTGGTAACCACTTATGGGATTCCGCTGCGGGTTGAGCCGCGGACGCCCTCGACGAATACTAGACGAGAGTTGGCAAGCGTCGAAACGCAGTTGAAGCATTGCGCCGTTGAATTACGCCGCGGAATCGCACAAATGCAGGCCGTGGCACCGGCAGCCACCGCCCCGGCTGCTCCGCCCGCCCCGCCGGCACAAACTCAACCGGCTTATGCAGTTAGCGAATTAGCACAATTTCGGATGGCGGCCAATGCCGCGATTCAACGCTACGAACATTTGCCGTCGGCAGCGCGGCGCGCCGCATCGCACGAATTTCTAAAACTCCTTACCACCTATTTCGGCTCGGGCGGGATGGCCAGTATGATTCACGTGCATGGCCATAGCCTCAAGGCGATGGCGCAACGGGAATCCCTGAGAACACAACGCGCCTGGGTTGCCGCTGAAATGCAAAAGTATCAGCAGCTTGCCGTGCATCGGGACCATTTGGCGAATCGTAAAAAAATGCGACTACTGCAGTTTCATGTGTTTGGCCTGGCCGGCTTAACAGATGAGTTACTTCTCGATCGCACGTATCTTTCCCAGCATGGCCGCAACACTGCATTGGATAACGACCTTATGATGCTCTGGTACCATGCCACGCCGCCGTTGCAGCCACAGATGAATCCTGATTATCTCCCGCTTTGGCATGAATCCAACCTTATTAATGGCTCCCCCCGAGCGATTATGGTTTCTCGGCTTGACGGCCTGACGCCGGAAATGGTCATCGGTATCATCCGTAATTCGGTGACCGTACAACACCATGGCCTGCACGGAGTGGCCTATTTTGACGCCCGCGGCTTACATGGCACGGACCCTTATTCGATATTTGATCATGACATTCGTGTGACCGCCCGATATATCAAAAAAAATGCCGCCATCCATGTGGTACTTAATGACGTTCCCGCATTATTGCAGGCAAAAAACTGTCCGCGGGCCGCGCTATATTGCGGCTGGTATTCGGTGCATCATTACGTGGATTCATGCCAATGGCTGCCCGGATGCGTAGGCTACCACGTCGCAAGTTTTGAACTTACGACGCTGCATAATCCAGCGGATACCGGATGGTGCATTAACATGCTCAAACATGGTGTGGTGGGCACGCTGGGCGCGGTGGCCGAGCCATATTTACAGGCCTTTCCCAGGCCGTCGGTATTTTTTCCACTGTTACTTTCCGGAAAATTTACGCAAAGTGAAGTCTATTTTCTGACCACACCGGAAGTGGGTTGGCGCATCGCGTATGTAGGCGATCCGCTTTACAACCCATTTAAGCACGACCCCAGAATCGCCGCTGCCGAACTGAAAAAAACACCCCTGTTCGCCAAAGCCTTCCAGGAAATCAAGGCCCTTAATTATTAATCTGTACGGTCATCCGGTGCCCTTGTAATTCAACACCGGCCGCAGGCAGCGGACAATTCGTGAAGTATGCAATTCTCATGTCGGTTGCATGGCATGATGCACGCCGGTAGCGTTATTCAAGATGTTGGAACGAAAACACTACAACAACGCTCCAATTATCCAAGCCTTAATTGACGTGCAGGTGAAAAGCCCGCGATTGGTAGATCTGGCAACCTTGGTGTCCCCTCCCAAGGAAATTACCACGGATTATCCTGCCAAGCCTGCCGACACCCGGGACCTAAGGAACAGCACCATCAACCAAAGGGGACGTGCGATTATAGCGCCCTTTTTCCCAAGAGCCTGACCGAGCCGTGGCAGGCTTTGCCAGATCAGCGCGGAGGCCCACCTGATTAAGAGCCGCGGCACACAGAAATCCTCGTGCTCGCTGTAATGGTCTCGCGGGTGCACTAAAACTGGCTGCGCAGCGAGGGTTTTGCCGATAAAAGTTTCAGCAAGGTCTTTGTTGGAATCTTCCGGCGGCGGCTTGTGGTGCTGTAGCGGGGGGAATCCTTGAATGGAAATGGCAAGATGGGTGTTGACCCCCGAACAATGTTTTTGTCCATTATGCTGATCTTGGCGGTTATGGGACTGGCCCAACTGGCTTTCTACCGCCTGCGCCCGCACGAGCATTATTTCGGTTATTGGTCTCTGGCAAACGTCACCAGTATGGCGGCAGTTTTACTTTTGTCTTTCAAAGGCCGCACGCCACCGCTGTGGTCCATGGCCACCATCAATACCCTCATTGTATTGGCGTGGGGATGGTGCTGGTGCGGATGCCGCGTATTTTCGGGGCGGCGGCCGAGGCTCCGGGCACTGGCCGTATTTGTGGCTGCGGTTTTTGCAATTTTTGTCATACCCTCACCCATCAGTGAACAGTTTTCCTGTCGGCTGCTGGTACTATCGGCCGGGATTGAGTTAATGGTGCTGGCGATGGGATGGTCTGTACTGACAATCGCACGACACCAGCAGCTTGCGTGCGCGTGGATGATGTCGCTTCTAACCGCAGGTATTGCAATCCTGATCGCGGTGCGTGGTTGCTGGGGAGCCATGGCGTTAGGGCCTGGAATGCGTTTAACACAGGAACTTTTGGGAGTGCTGGTGCTTCCATCCGTTGTTATCGTGCTGGCGTTGAATATGGGTTTGACGCTGATGGTTGCCGAGCGCATGCGCAACGTGCTTGTGCATGCCGCTGATCGTGATGAACTCACGCAGGTGCTCAATCGACGCGGATTCAAGGCGGTGCTATGGCGGCTACTCCGAAACAGGAATCAGGCAAATCCGGGTGCGGTGGTGTTAATTGATCTGGATTATTTTAAGGTAACCAATGATACGCTCGGCCACGCCGCCGGTGATCGTCTTCTGCGCTGCCTTGCCGAGGCGGTAACGGGGCAGTTGCGGTCCGGCGATGCCGTAGGCCGCATGGGCGGCGATGAATTTGCTGTCGCGCTTGCCGGCGTTGATCCCATGCAGGCCGCGGAAATTGCCGAGCGATTACGCGCCGCCTATGTGGCCGCCGCCGCCTTGATCTCCCCGGAAATCAAACCGACAATGAGCATGGGAATCGCTACGATCAGCCGCGATGATCGGTCCATCAATGACTTGATAGCGCGTGCGGACAAAGCTCTATACAACGCCAAAGCCGCCGGTCGCGGCAATGCGGTGGTCTGGTCGCAATCTTCCCGCGCGGTTGCGTGAGATTTTGTGCCCCATCTCCCCGCAGTTCCACATAATCGTGCTGTCGATCACTATCTGATTTTTCATCCGGATGGGTAATGCTCACATGCACAATCCGCCGCACGCCCGCCGTCCTGGCCGCGGCAAACAATCGCCGGCTGTTTTCAATGGCCTCTGCAAAACAGAATTGCCCGGTATTAAACCGTACCCAGTAGGTGTTAAACAGGACACTTACGCCCGCAAGTGCCCCCGCCAGCTTTTCCGGCTCCTGCCAGTGAAACGGTTGAACCTCCACGGACTGGCCAAAAGGATTATGCCGCTGTGGCGAATTGGTTAGTGTTCGTACGCGAGCTCCCTGTGCCAGCAACCGCTTGGCAATATATTTGCCCGAGTAGCCAAAAGCCCCGGTAACCGCGTGGAGCGGCGAATCGTTCATTCCATCCTCCATCATTTTCCTTTCCTTTCCCAACATCCCGCCGCAGCACTACCGCCAACATTATAGAAAGGCGGGCAGCAGGAATAAAAACAATGCCAAGCTGAATAGCAGCACAGGTAGCCCGGTGATGAACCACCAGACGTACATAATATCAGGCATTTCCTGACCACGATGCCTCAGCAGCAACATACAGAAACTGCCAAGATACCACGTTCCCAGGCAAGAAAAAATGGCGAGGACGGCAAAATCTCCGGTTTGCCCCGCTAGGAGCCTGTCCGAGTAATCGCCGGGTTGCGACGGCGTGATTTTTGGCTGTCATCAAGAAGCGGCGACGATGGCGTA
>JAJZGH010000238.1:5999-7217 GCA_021798635.1 Planctomycetota bacterium
TACCTGACGCGGATGGTACTCCGAGGAGCCGCGCCGCGGAGGGGAGCCAAAAAGCACGCCGCCCTACGGGTGGGCCTGAAATGCCCCGTCTGCTTTGTTGTCGGATCTCGCAGACTCATTAATAAGAGTCGGCTCGATCCTCCGCCGCGCATACGGGACATTTCAGACCCATCGCAATCCCGGCCATTACTCGGACAGGCTCCTACAGGTCGGACTGGCAGGCCTGAAGATATTTCGCAAAGATGGCTGCGAAGAAGAGAACCGCATTAATAGCGGCTATCACATACGCTAACAGTCTTAGTGCCATAGCTTCTCCCAACGGGCTCGCAGGTGGCAGGGACGGTGCATATTCTGGACGCTCGGGTTAGTGATCCTGCCGCCGATACCAATTCCCATTATTTTTTCCTCATGGCGGAACATTTTTTTCGACAGCAAAGTAAACGGCCCGCGCATCAGCGCTGCTCTAAAAAGCCGTGGGGGGGCCACGGCCATATCTGCGGGCCCGGCGGCGGCATTCCCGGAAGCTTGCCTCCGCACTGCCCAAAACACTTTGCCAAGGTCACGGCTGGCATTGCGGCAACGCCGAATTTTTCCGTTGCCCAGAAATAGCATGATAAATGTGCGAGCGTGGCGCTAGCGCCGAATTTGTACAGATTAGCCAAGCAAGCGCGGACGTATTGCGACCATGGGCTGTTGCCAGCGCATTTGCAAAAGCACCGGGCGTTGGCTCCCATGTATGTATAGCTGCACGGGTACTTGTTACACACCGGTGAGTCGGCAGGGGCTGGCGGAAAATTCGGCGGGGCCGCTGGCCCCCTCGCCGGCCCCGGCGGTATGGGCCACAGCCGCCGGCCGCCCGGCGGCGGACTCCATGGATTAGGTGGAGCGGTACCGTTGCTACCCGTTTCGCTTGCCAGCCCCAATGGGTCCACCGCCGCATCCGCCTGGCCGCCGACATATTCATACAGATTAATTCCGCCGCCGTAGCCGGTTGGGTCGCGTTGCAGCCAGCGGCCAAGGATCGGCGAGTACGTGCGATTCCGCACGTAATACAGTCTGTCTCCGGATCAAACCGGTAGCCGCAGAAGATCATGTCATTAGCACCGGCGCTGCGCTCAATGGTCAATGAATAATGATCAAGGAACAAATCTTCGGAATTTCCGAATCTTTGATCCGTGATTATCGTTGGTCCTCCGTTTACCTCCGCTGCCTCCCTGT
>JAJZGH010000239.1:0-307 GCA_021798635.1 Planctomycetota bacterium
GATCCAACTTCCCCCAGTAATCCCGCCCATTACGCAGAGGGGTGCCTGAACCGATTTGGACAATTGGCTAATCGTTGGTAGAACAGGCTATTAATTGGCTACCTCACGCACTGGAAAAAACATGTTGACGCTTCGCGAAGAAACTTTTGAACATGCCGCCTTGCCCGTCAGCACCAGTTGGCTGCTGGCGGACTGCATAAGTTTTCCGGCAAGCTGAACATCGTACCGGTCAGGGGGTAAGACAGGAATTGCCCGCCAGTTCATTTTAAGCCAGGTAGGGGATTTCGCCCTGGGGGACATTCACAGC
>JAJZGH010000239.1:317-7184 GCA_021798635.1 Planctomycetota bacterium
TACAACTTTTGAAAAAAGTCTTAGCGGATATGAAGTCAGGGGGGCAGATATCTTTGTCTGGACACGGCCGGAGCGCAAAGTGGAAGTTGCGGCAGCGATGAATTTTTCGTTCGCTGAACCGACATCATTGGAACCAAAACGGGGACGCAGCTAGTTTCTATTGATACAAAATAACTAGCTACGTCCCCGTTTGGCTCAATCTTCGGCCCGTTGGGTTGAATCACCCAGGGCCGCCGGATGCGATTAAAGGCATGGGTTACCGGAAGATAATCACGGTCGAGCCGGACAAGCGCGGCGGCAAACCCTGCATTCGTTCCATGCGCGTTACCGTTTATGATGTACTGGAATATCTGGCAGGTGGAATGAGTTGACGCGAAATACTGGACGACTTCCCGGAACTTACCAAAGATGATATCCATGCGTGTCTGCAATTCACGGCCCACCGCGAACGACGATTATTGCGTATCCCCGCGTGAAGTTACTGTTGGATCAAAATCTATCGCTCGGTTAACCGGGCAGGCCCCGCCAGATACTGCCCGCGCCCTGAAGATTCTGCCATGAAGTGAGCATTGCATACGACTGTCGGCCTCAGTCCATTATTCGGCGATGCCTAAGGCAAATGCTGTGGGGCACTCGCCTAATTGTCTGTCCGGAAAGCCATGGATATACTTCCGCTTGCGGACGCAATTAAATCACGGAGTACACGGCGTGAAATATCTCACCTTGATATGCTTGGTAATCAGTTCTATCTCAACACTTGCTGGCACCGCAGCGGCACACGGGACGGATAATCCGCCGCCGACAGGCCCGTTGTTAAGCGCCAGGGCGATGTACCGCAAGGCATTGCAATACGAGACCGCAGTACCCCCGAATTACATCGAGGCTATGAAGTGGTTTCGCCATTCGGCGGCCGCAGGGAACAGCTATTCCATGACCGATATCGGGATGCTTTATGGCGATGGGTTGGGCGTCACGCAGAATTACGCCAAGGCGTTGCAATGGTATCGTATGGGCGTGGCCACGGGAGATCCGCTGGCTGACAATATGATGGGATTGGCGTATCAACATGGCGAAGGCGTGCCGCAGGACTACACCAAGGCCATGCGATGGTTTAAGAAAGCCGCAGCGGGCGGGGACAACCACGCAATGAATAATATCGGCATGCTTTACATGGGCGGCCTGGGAGTACCGCGAAATTACATCAAAGCTTTAATCTGGTACCGCAAGTCAGCGCTGGCCGGGGACCCGCGAGCAGCCAACAATATAGGCACGATGTACGATGAAGGCCAAGCCGTACCGCAAAATTATGCCAAAGCGCTGCAATGGTACCGGAGGGCGGCTGCCGCGCACGCCGCAATCGGGATGTACAACATTGGCCTGGCATACAATACCGGCCACGGCGTACCAAAAAATTACGCGACCGCAATCCAGTGGTATATCAAAGCAGCGCACAGTGGCAGTCCGGCCGCAGTCAACGCCATCGGAATTCTCTATGAGCGAGGTCATGGCCTGCCCCAGGACTACGCTAAAGCCATGAAATGTTTTCACATGGCCGCCGCAGCGGGAAGTATCCACGCGGAGGCCAATATCGGATCGCTTTACATCAACGGAGAAGGTGTGAAGCAGGATTATGCCAAAGCGGCCACCTGGCTTCGCAGAGCCGCCGCTGCGGGTTATCCCCTGGCGATGGTAAACCTCGGTGTAATATACAATTACGACCACGGCGTGCCACGGAACTATGCTTTCGCGATGAAGTGGTACCGTAGGGCCGCCGGCGCAGGGAACCCTCGTGCGATGTACTACATCGGCGCGCTTTACGAAAACGGCCAGGGGGTGCCAAAAAACTACGCGAAGGCTATGAAATGGTGGCGTCTGGCCGCAGCGTCTGGTGAAAAAGGCGCGATGAATATGGTTGGCGGCCTTTACGATAATGGCCAAGGCGTGCCGCAGAACTACACCAAAGCCCTGGTCTGGATGCGCAGATCCGCGGCTGCGGGGGATGGGCAGGCCATGGCCAATATCGGCTTACATTACCAGCACGGTCAGGGCGTGCCCCGCAACTATACCAAAGCTATGTATTGGTTTCGCAAGGGGGCCACGACAGGCAACGCCCGCTCACTAAGCTGCATCGGATATCTATACCAAGTGGGTTTGGGCGTCCGGCAGGATCCGGCAAAGGCCATAAAATGGTTTCGTGAGGCAGCCGCCTCGGGGGATCGTTACGCCATGTCAGCTATTGGCGTGCAATATGCTCTGGGCCATGGCGTGCCACAGAGCTATGCCAAAGCCATGGCATGGTACCGCCGGGCGGCGAAGGCCGGTGACAGCCTGGCGATGAACAACATCGCGGCGTTTTATGCCGTCGGCCGGGGTGTTCCGGTGGATTACGCCAGATCGGTGCAGTGGTTTCGCAGAGCGGCGGCTTTGGGAAATGGGATGGCAATGTTCAATATTGGACTAAGCTATGCCCAGGGGCACGGGGTAATGCAAAGCAACAGCGAGGCCATGGATTGGTATCACAAGGCCGCCGAAAGCGCGGACCCGGTCGCTCGGCAGGCCGCGGACCACGCAATAAAAGAATTGCAGGCCCGGCGGCATTGACCCGTCTTTTCAATCTTCGTCGGCCCTGACGGCACCCCCCCAGTCGCTTTATACATTGGCGTTCCGGCGTTATAGTTCCACTTTCGGCCAATGGGTGCCGGTTGTTGCGTTATTGCAGGAGCAATTGAAATGTATCGTACACTTACAAAATCCAAAGCCATTGCAATTCTTATGTCTGCCATGGCACTGTGTGCCGGCGGGATAATGTCGCCGGCAGCGGCCAATGCGGCGTCTATTAAGCTTGCGGTCGTGGATTTGGGCAAACTGACCTCCCAACTCACCGAGCAATCCGCGGATCAGCAGATCATGCAAAGTCGCTTAACGCAATTCAAACAGGAAGTTGATACGCGGAAAAAGGCGATTCAGAAACTTGAAGAACCACTAAATCCGCAAAGCGTCATAGCCCTGAAGCCCGGTACCCCGGAATATAAAGCTCAGAGAAATAAATTACTTAAAGCCAGCCTGAAATTACAGGTATTTGAACAATTCACACAAGATCGCCTGAAAATTAAACAGCGCATGCTCACGGCGGATATTTACCGCGATGTCAACGCCGCCGTCGCCCAATATGCCAAAGCCCATGGCATCGATATGGTGCTGGTAACGCATAAATTTGATTACAACGTCACCAGCACGCGGGCGTTGATGCTGCAAATCGCCAATCGGGCGGTGCTGTATCACGATAGTGCCGTGGATATCACCCCGGCGCTGGTGCGAATTATGAACCAGGCGTATCAGAAAGCTAATCCGCAGTAAGGCGCCACTTCTGTGGATAATTTAGGAGCTTGCCATGCCGTTTTCAGCGCTACAGGCCGCCGAATGGTGCGGCGGGAAAATTGAAGGTGTGCCCGGGCAATTATTCGATTCCATGGAATCCATGGAATTAGCTCAGGCCAATCAGATGACCTTTATTGGAACCGCAGTCTACGGCCGAAAGTTTGATCAATGCCCGGCGGGGGGAGCCGTATGCCGCGAGGGCTTGGCCGTTCCGCGCCGTGCGGATCAAACGCTGATTATGGTACCCGATGCCGACTTGGCGGTAGCGGAAATTCTCGGGAAGCTCGCCCCGCCTCCACCGTTTCCACCCATTGGAGTTCATGCCACAGCCATTATTGCCGATACCGTAACACTGGGAGCCGGTGTCCGCATCGGACCCTATTGCGTGGTACAGGCCGGCGCTAGCATTGGGGACCACACTGTGCTGATGGCGCAAAGCTTTGTCGGCCGCGAGGCGCGGATCGGGCAGGAATGTGTCATCTGGCCGCAGGTGGTGGTGCGGGATGGTTGCAGCATTGGCAATCGGGTCATTCTGCATTCGGGATGCGTGATCGGAGCCGACGGCTTCGGGTACCGTTTTGCGGAATCCCGGCATGTGAAGATTCCGCAAATCGGCGGTGTGATCATCGAAGATGATTGCGAGCTGGGTGCCAATACCACGGTTGATCGCGCCAAATTTTCCAATACGGTCATCGGCCAAGGAAGCAAACTGGATAATTTGGTGCAGGTGGGCCATAATGTGCGGCTTGGAAAGCACACGATTCTCGTGGCGCATGTCGGCATCGGAGGATCGGTTCAGGCCGGAGATTACCTGGTCGTAGGCGGCGGTTCTATTGTGGCCGATCACCTTCGTATTGGTGTTGGAGGACAGGTGGCGGCATTTTCCGCCGCCACATCCGATATGGCCGACGGAGACCGCGTAGTTGGAACGCCGGCGCGTGCGGGTAAACAATACTTTTCAGAACTGCGCGCGTTGCACAAGCTGCCGGCGCTGGTGCAGAAGATTCAGCAGCTTGAGCAACGGATAAAAGAGCTTGAATCCTCCACAAAAAACAATAGTCAGTGAAGCGGTGGTATCCGGCCGGGGGCTATTTACCGGTGAACCTGCAACGCTGACATTTAAACCAGCGCCCGCCGGCCATGGCGTGGTATTTGTACGCAGCGATCTGGATCGCCCCGTGCGAATTCCCGCGTTGGTTCAGCAGATTACCAAGCGGACCCGCCGTAGCACCATACGCAATGGTGCGGATTCGGTTGAAACCATTGAACATTGCATGTCCGCGATCCATGGCCTGGGCATTGATAATATTGAAGTTAATATTGCCGGCGGAGAAGTCCCGGGCGTGGACGGCTCCTGCCTGCCGTTCGTCCAGGCGCTGCAAAGCGCGGGCATTGTTGAACAATCCGCCGAAAAACAATTTCTCCGTATCAGCGAGCCGGTCGAAGTCACCGATGGCACATCCACCCTGATTGCCTCCCCGGCGGCGGGTGATGAATTTCAGATGATTTTTGATCTGGACTATGGTGCCAATACCCCCATCGGCCATCAGTTGTTTTCCTACACGCTGGGCGATGATTTCGCCGACGTTATCGCCCCGGCCCGCACGTTTGTGCTCAAACACGAAGCCGACATGCTGCGCCAGCGCGGCTTGGGTTTGCACTTGCAGCCCGGCGATGTGCTGGTAATTGATAACGACGGCCCGATCGCCACCAAATACCGTTTCCCGGATGAATGCGTGCGGCACAAAATTCTCGATATGATCGGGGATTTGTACCTGCTGGGCTGCTCCATCCGCGGAAAAATTATTGCCTATAAATCCGGTCATTCGCTCAATCATGCCTTGGTGCGGAAATTAGTGTCCATGCTTCAGGCGCAGCGCCATTCCGCGTTGAGCATCCGCGGGCCGGTCATGGATATTAAACAGATCACGCGCATATTGCCGCATCGCTTTCCCATGCTGCTGGTGGACCGTGTGATCGAGATGGATTCCAATAATCATGCCGTGGGAATAAAAAATGTCAGCATGAATGAACCATTTTTTCAGGGGCATTATCCCGGTGCGCCGGTCATGCCGGGCGTACTGATTGTCGAAGCCATGGCGCAGCTTTCCGGATTGCTTCTGGCCCGGCAACTGGAACATAGCGGAAAATTGCCGATGCTGCTATCCATGGATAAAGTTAAATTGCGCCGCCCGGTGGTACCGGGAGACCAGTTAATTCTGGAATCCGAAACGATTCGCGTAAAGGCCCGCACGGGGCATGTAAAATGCCGGGCGATGGTTGGTGATCAGTTGGCGGCCGAGGCCGTGCTGAAGTTTATGCTCGTTGATGAGTCGCAAACATAAAGGCCGCCTGTGGCAACGGGGAAATCAGCCTTTGGGATAGCCCACAGGTGCAACCCCTTGACATGGAGACGCCAAAATAATATTGGAAGCATTGAGTATTTTGAATCCTTGAGTTGGAATTTATGCCGCAAATACATCCCATGGCCGTAGTTGAATCCGGAGCAAAATTGGCTGATGACGTAACCGTCGGGCCGTTTGCGTATATTGGTTCAAAAGTTGTTCTTGGCCCCGGTTGCGTGGTGCATCATCGTGCTTCGATTCATGGCCATACGATTGCCGGCAGGGATAATCACTTTTTCCCCGGTTGCGTGATCGGGGGAATTCCGCAGGATCTCAAATATCGCGGCGGCGATTGCCGGGTTTTAATCGGGGATAACAACCGCTTCCGCGAACTGGTCACCGTGAATATGGGCACTGAAGATGGTGGCGGCGTAACGGAAATCGGCAACGGTAATCTGCTGATGGCCAATGTGCATATCGCGCATGATTGCTTCGTTCGCAATAAGTGCATTTTTGCCAACAACGTGATGCTAGCCGGACATATTGAAGTCGAAGATGGGGCCGTACTTTCCGGGGCCGTGGCCGTAACGCATTTTGTCAGTATCGGGCAATATTCCTTTATCGGCGGGGTGGCGGTGGTGGTGCACGATGTGCCGCCGTTTCTTACGGTTGATGGCCGCCCCGCCTCCATACGCGGCTTAAACCGCGTGGGGCTGAAGCGGCGCGGCTTCGATGAAAAACAAATTGAACCGATCAAGGAAGCCTACCGGCTGCTGTATCGTAAAGGGACACCCCTGGCCACCGGAGCGGCGGAGCTGGAAAAACTGTATCCCGGCAACGCGGAGATCAACACCATGCTGTCATTTATCCGCCGGGCCGCCGAAGGGAAATTTGGCCGCTACCGGGAATCCTTGCGCGGGAAAACGCCATGGAGTGGCGACTGACCGCTGCTCCGATGCCGCACCGTGCACGCTGTCCAGTTTGCGTAACAGGGTGCCCTTGCAGGCCGCCATTTCACTTGTTCACGGGCCGTTTGGCCAAGCGCCCGTATAGCCGCACGCGGGCACCCCAGCAAAGGAGTCCTAAAGATGACCCAACAAAATTCTCATGCACCGTTATCTACCTCAGTCATTGGTGCCGGGCG
>JAJZGH010000021.1 GCA_021798635.1 Planctomycetota bacterium
AATAAATCTAAAAGCAAGAGCAATATAAAATAATATCAAATATTTTAGTGGCTACACGCAAACGCGAAAAACGCATGTAAGTCGTTGTAAATAAACGAGTTGCGCAAAAAGTGGCTTGGAACATCCGTTCCAATAACAGCAGATGCAGGTAGAATCGCCGACTAAATTGCATTCGCACACCGAGCACTGCGGGAAAAATAATCGGAGCATGGCCGAAGATCATGCCGAAAACAAAACCGAGAAATACCGCGTGCAAGACGGCATCGTAGGCGAGTCCAGGACCTAACGCGGTCCGCATCCAGGTATGCCCTTGCAATATCGGAAGGATACCGGCATAAATCACCGCCAGAATCCCTCCCATCCCCAGCCAGAAATATCCGGTCAGAAGGCAAACAGCAATGAAGCGCGGCAAACCATGTTGCCGCACGGTATGGCGCGCCACGTCATACACTAAGAGCCACGCCGCCAGTGCCAGTAATCCAACCCCCGCGACGCACTCTCCGAGTCCCGGATAGGCCAGCGTGGTGAGCATCCCGAGTGTGAACAACCCCGCCGCCGCTAAGAATGTACGCCGCTTTCTCTTCGACTGGGGCAACAGGCGACTTAATTCCAACCGCTCTCCGACAATGGTCAATATCAGAAACCCCATCCACCAGAACACCATTTCGTAAATCGGTATGCCGGTCAGCCAGAGAATATTTCCGATGGTCCATGCGACCGCGCCGGCCGCCATAACCAGCGTAAATATCGCGGCTTGCCGCCGGATAATAAATACAAAATCCAACACCATGACCATACCGGCCGCCATTATCAGACACTCGCCCAGCAACGGCGGATATCCGGCGAGCAGCAGAATGGCACCCGCGGCGCTGGAGGCCGGTCCGGCGTAACACCATCTCCATCCCAGCGCTACAGCCCGCTCCAGGCCCAGCAGAGTACCCAGGAAGCCGCCGATCATAAGCGCGCCATGGTCCACAACGGCCTGGGTCGGCGCGGGCCATGCCCAACCCATGCGAACAAGCCCTCCCCAGATTCCCAAAGCCAGCGTCAGAATAGCCGCCGCCAGCAATGGGAACCGCCATGCTTTTCCAGCAACGGAGGTGAACCGGCGATGGTCATCCATGTCCAGCAACCTGATCCGCGTTCGCATCGCGCCACCGGCCTTCCCGCAACATTTGTTTAACTTTTTCGTGATCCTGCGGCCCCGGCGGCGGCGTTACGATCGCCAACGCCACCACGCGCGTTTCAGCCAGAACCCCGCGGCTTTCTCCCGCGACACAAAAAAGGAGATCGCCGGGGCCGGCTTTCCGCTCTGCTTGCCCGTCCGAGAGGATTCCATAACCATCAAGGATAAGCAGGCAAAGATCAATTCCGGGTTGATGGACGGGAATAAACTGGCCTGGTCCCAGACATACCAGCATCACCTTGCAATTTCCACTGCCGCCCAGTGCCACAGCGTTGTAGTGATCCTCGCGAAAATCCGAGAGACTTTCTATATTTTTTGTAATCATGATAAAGTCCAATACCCTGCGCCGAAATAAAACGTCTTACAAAGGGCGAGCCGCCATTACGAGGGCAACTCGGCGGCCCGCCCCGCGCGGCGGTTAACTCGTTTTACCGATCCGAACTTTCCACACCTCCGGCCCCTGGTCTACATACTGCCAGGTAAACGCACCGTGATGCTCGGCCTCAAACTGATAGTGCAGCGGTTTTGGATCATGGTCGTTGACCAGATAAAACCATTTCCCGGCCGTCAGTTTTTCAAAAGTTTGAAAAATCAGTGGATGCCGTTCGCGCGGCGGAATCGTCCGCACATCGATAATGGTCACTGAATCACTCATGGTGATACTCCTTAAAAAAGCGGCGCCGTTACTTCCGGGTTGACATCACCCGGGCCGGTGCAGCCCATGTCATTTCTATCGCCAACCCATTCGGTCCCGCCCCTGGTCAGAAACCATTTCCGGTGTCCAGGGCGGCTCCCAAACCACCTCAACATTTACAGAGCTAATCTCCGCTGCTGCGTGCTGTAGACTGGACTTTACATCCGATACAATCATTTCAGTCATAGGGCACGCAGGAGTCGTCATGGTCATGATCACCGTGACGTTGGACGCGTCCAGACGGGTTTCATAAATCAGCCCTAAATCAGCGATATTTAGCCCGATTTCCGGATCGATGACGGTGCGCAGGGCCTCGTGTATCCAAGGTGCGGCAAAGGGTTCTTCAGCCGGCCATTTTGACGGCTGCCTGGTGATGGTAAAGCCCTGTGCGCCCGGTGCATCGTGATAATCCAGTGTGATGCCCTTTACATAGTGATAGCTTTTCCGGTCACAGCGCACCTGGATGCCTGAGGATTCAAGAGTCTGGTCCGTCTCGGAATTCCGGCCATCGTCTTCTTTGAGTTCAATGCTGCAGCGCTGCTGGTAATGTGCCTGCGGATGGTAGGTGACGCGCAGATATGCGCGCGCCGGATCCAGTCCTTGTTCACCCATCACTTTGATGAGTTGATCCGCCGCCTTTGCCGTAAGAACAATTGACATAAACCGCCTCAATGCCGTCTCCGGGCCGCTGTGTCCGTGCGCGGCCCGAGTCTTCGTCGCGCGCGGCCACCACGCTCCAGACGTTTCAGCAATATTTGCGGATCGCGACCGTAATTTCGCGCCGCATCCCGGACGGTTTCAAATCCGGAAATCGGACACCCGACACATGACATGTGCAGGTCCAAAAACACACGTGTCATTTCCGGCCGGCGGGTCAGCAACTCTCGGATCGTCAAATCCGCAATATTTCGCTTTTCCATGGGTTTCATATCACACGCGCATCCGGTCACATTCATGACGGATATTATGACCGCTTAACAGAATGCCACTTTGCTCCAGAGCAAACTTTTCAGGACGCATCAGCCACGTAGAATGAGGAAACACCTGATGACACCTGAGTTGGACACCGTGAAATCAACCGGATGCTGCGATATCGATGGAAATTGCGGGGTCTTACCGATTTTTTATTTTCATCGCGTTTTTTCTCTTTCGGCAGTATTATCCCGCGGATGGTTGCCGAAACGGACATAGCATCTGTGATGGGCATTTTGCGCCATGTGCCCTTATTTGTATCGCTGACGACGGAACAGTTGCGGACTGTCGCCGGTCGGGCCGAATTGCGTACGATAAAAGCAAAAGCTTTACTGATCCGACAGCGGACCGCCGCCACGACACTGTATGTTGTGGTTGGAGGGCAGATTCGCGTATCTGAAATTACAGCCGATGGGCACGAGATTTTACATCGGTTCATCGGCCCGGGTCAGATGATTGGCGGCATGGCCGCGATCGGGGAACTTACATATCCGGTCACCGCGCACGGCGTGCGCGACTCACGGCTGTTGGCGTGGAGCACCGTGGCAATACACGGACTGATCGAGCTTTACCCGGTGATTGGATTCAACGCCATGCGCCTGATGGTGGCGCGCATTGAAGAATTACAGCAGCGCTGTGTGGAATTGGCGACCCAGCAGGTGCGACAGCGCATCGCACATGCTATTCTGCGGTTAACGCAACAAGCCGGACACCGCGTCGCTGAAGGCATTCTGCTGGATATCCGCCTTTCGCGGCAAGATTTGGCGGAAATGACAGGCACAACACTGTACACCGTAAGCCGATTGCTCAATCAATGGCAGCGGCAGAAAATCATTACCTTGGAGAAGCACAAAATTCTGATTCGTAAGCCGCACGACCTGATGCGCATCGCCGAGGCTGAAGAAGTTCGCGAAGATCGGTAGATGGTTCCTTCACGCGGGCGTTTGGAAAATGCCAGGCATTATCCAATACCTTCCCTCCCGATACTTTGGGGTTATCCACTGGCGGCGTTGGCATCGTCAATGGCTTTTAACGCGATAATCGAATGCGCATAAGCCGCGCCAGCTCGCATTTCCGCTGCCACCCAGATTGCTTCCATGATCTCCTGGCGCGTGGCTCCCTGTTTGACCGCCTGCTGGGAATGCCCGGCGATGCAATAGGGACATTGGGTTACATGGGCCACGGCCACCGCGATGAGTTGTTTGGTTTTCGCATCCAGCGCACCGGGCGCAAACACCTGTTTGCTGAACTGATGGAATGCTTCAAATTGTGCGGGAACGATTTCCCGCCGCTGACGAGCTAATTCCGGTGTAGCAACGGGGTAGATACTTTCGGTCATGATGTGAACTCCTTGGGTCATGCAATCCCACAAAACACCCCTATCCAGATGCCGGCCTGACTTCATCGGGATACCAATAATTATAGCGGTCACAGATACGATACGCGCAAAGCCGCACCGGCAATCGCAAGACGGTCAAATAGGAGCCAATTCTTCAAGATGCTTGTCATCATCGGCATGAGCGTGTTCCATGGCTATAATAAGATTTGAGCAGGAGGTAACAATGGAACCATCACCGGTGGATCAGGATCGGAAAACTTGGCCGAACGGCGCTGTTAATCTTATCCAGCTCATTGCTGTTCAGCCGGGAGGGGTCGTCAGGCGCATCCTGCTGAAGCGTAAAAGCGGAAATGTCACACTCTTCGCGTTTGACGCTGGACAGGAGCTTAGCGAACACACGGCTCCGTTTGATGCGCTTGTACAGGTCCTCCGAGGCGAAGCAAAGATCACGATTGCCGGGAATTCTACAACGGTTCGTGCCGGGGAGGCATTGCTATTGCCGGCGGGAAAACCTCATGCGGTTCAGGCGCCGGTGGAGTTACGAATGCTTTTGACGATGGTTCGCGAGTAATTTATGACCGCCGGAATTCAAAACAAGCGGGTTTATGATAAGGCGTCGCCCGATGATGGAATGCGTATTCTGGTGGAGCGGCTGTGGCCGCGCGGCGTCACCAAGGGCAAGGCGAAAATCGACCTGTGGCTTAAAGATATAGCGCCCAGCGCCGAACTGCGGAAATGGTTCGGGCACGATCCCGTGAAATGGGAAGAATTTAAAAAGCGGTATTGGAATGAACTGCGGCATAATCAGCCGGTGGTGGAAAACCTGCGGGCATACATGAAGAAAGGCCAAGTCACATTTGTCTACGCGGCACGCGATGAACAGCACAATGGAGCCTTGGCATTGCGGGATTATCTGACACAGAACAAATTCTAAGCCCCTCACGGCAGAGGTCGAAAACCAATTCTAATGATGCGGATAGATCATTTTTTTTGGCGGCCGCTCGGCTGGTAGCTTACCGGCTGATTCCCGCACCCCTGGTGACTCCACCACCAACTTCACCACGTCATTATGGAAAAATAGCGAGACCGTCCAATCAATGACGATCCGCAGTCGGCGCGACCAGCGCGGCATTTGCATCAGGTAATAGCTCCGCCAGATCCACCAGGCCAGAAAGCCGCGCACCCGTATGTTCATCACGCGGCCAACGCCAGAGTAATGCCCCAGTGCCGCCAGGGCACCCATGGTCTGATAGACAAACGGTTGCAGTGGTTGACCTTGAACGCCACGGAAAATATTTCTCGCCAGAACCCGTGCTTCTCGCAGGGCATGTTGTGCTAACTGCGGATAGGCTTTTCCGTCCCCGCTGGGAATCCAGGCGCAGTCCCCGATGGCCCACACTTCGGGCCGTTTCGGGCAGCGCATCGTTGTATCCACGATAACCCGCCCATGATCCTCGGGAAGATCCAGGCCTGCCAGCAACGGATTTGGCGCTACGCCCGTACATAAGAGAATAATGGCCGCGGAGATGGTTGTGCCATTGGACAGGATGACGCTTTTGGGAGTAATTTCCGCCACAGGTGTGTTGGTGCGTATGTCCACGCCGCGTTTGGCAAGTGACCGTCGGGCGAAATCCGCCAGGCCAGGCGGCAATTCCCGCAGGAATACCGGACCGGCTTCACATAACACAATGGTAAAATCTTCACAGCGGACATTCTCATACGTTCGGCAAATATTGCGCAGGAACTCCGTTAACTCCCCCACAAGCTCCACACCTACAAGGCCGGCTCCGATGATGACCATCGTCAAAAGGTGCTTCTTACGCACAGAATCCGTTTCAACGTTGGCCTGCTCGAGCACATCAATTACCTGGTTACGCAAACAAATGGCATCTGAAAGTGTTTTAAACACCATGGCGTGTTCCGAACCCGGAATGATCGTTCGATTGGTAACCCCGCCGACCGCCAGGACAAGCTGATCGTAACCTACATCGTAGCAGTGCCCGTCAGGTTCATGCACCGCGTGAACGATTTGTTTTTCAAGATCAATGTCGGTAACCCCCGCAACAATAAACCGGGTTCGCCGCAACAACGGGCGGATCGGGCATACCGTATGGCGCGGCTCCAATATTCCCGAACCGGCCTCAAAGAGCAGCGGTGTGACCAGCAGGTAGTTATCCCGGCTGATCAATGTAACATCGAGACACCCGCTGGACGTGTGCAAGGCCTCAAGCGCCAATGCGGTGTAAACACCGCCAAAGCCGCCTCCGACGACGACGATGCGCGTTACTGGTATCTCTAAGGCCATTTCGCAACTCCTCCAAATCCTCACCGCACCCGGTAGATTATAAGCGCCGTGCCGCCACACTGCCGTACCCGTGCGATTCGGCGGTATCACCTGTAACCAAGTCGCTGGAGAAGATTGCGAGATGCCGCCAACTGCGTCGTCGAAGCGGTGGGCACACGTTCGGTGAACATGCGCAAGGGTTGCGGGCGTCTGCTATAATAACTCAAGGCGATAGATGGGACATGTGCATCTTCCATGTCATCGGAGCAAAACAATTATGAACTCTGCTGTCGATATCCCAGACTGGTCCCGCATTCCGTCGCCCGAGGACGATGGGGCGGTCCGACACCTGACAGGAATACCCATGCCATCGGTTGTGCTTCCTGCGACAGATGGGACAGCGATAAATCTGGCTTCGCTGTCCGGCCTGACGGCGATCTATATTTATCCGCGAACTGGTAAGCCCGGCGTAAAGAATCCGCCCGGATGGGACCTCATGCCCGGTGCACGGGGCTGTACCGTACAAGCCTGTTATTTTCGCGATCATTTCCAAGAACTCAAATCGCTTGGGCTTGCCTCCCTGTTTGGGTTGTCAACTCAGGATTCGGCATGGCAGCGCGAGGCGGTAGAGCGTCTGCACCTGCCGTTTCCGCTTCTCTCCGATCAGCACCTTCGTCTGGCTCACGCCATGCGTTTGCCGACATTCCAGGCCGACGGCCAGACCTTGCTAAAACGCCTGACGCTTCTACTTAAGGATGGCTTTGTTGAGCAGGTGTTATATCCGGTGTTTCCACCGGACCGCAGTGCCGCCGATGTGGCGGCGTGGCTGGCGGCCAGAAAAACAACGCTGATTGTTTCAGAGCCTGCCGACGCTAAGAAAGCATCGCCGGCTAAGTGATGTTGAATTGCAAAGTTGACATTACTATAATGTGGATAAAGAAGTCCAGAATACGGCAGGCCGCAGCGCAGTCTGGACAAGAGTCGTGCGAATGGAAAGCTGTTTCGCACGCAATATGCCGGCGGACGGCAGAGCTTGATCATGGAAAAACACACTGAAGTCGATACCTCAAAAATTGGACCTCCGCCTGCGGGTATTATTGTTCCGGCTGGATTCCGTTCGCTGCCGGATATGGAAGCAGCGCTGGCTGCGCATCACCTGGGTTATCTCCGCGAGGAACGCTTTATCATTGCGGCCTACCATCCCGAAGCCGATGCGGTGATCTGGAAAGATGGCCGCCGATCCGGATTCGGGGAAGGCGGATGGGATTTCTATTTCCAGCGGTTACTGCCTTCGGCACGGAGGCTTCAGGCCGACCTGACCGATCAGGAACACGTCGGGCAGGATGTTCTGGTGCTTGACCGCCAAAGTGGAACAGTTTACATCGCTCCTCGTCCGTGCGCGGAAGAGTTTCTTGCGACCGCCATCGGCCTGGAGCCTCCACACCGCCGGTGCATGTGCGCCCGTCCACTGGGAGGAGCCGCTGAGTGTACTACCTGCCCCGCATCCCGCCGAAAGGCTCCGGATCAAGGTTCTCAAGAGTCCCAAGGGGCAGGAGGGCGGCCGGCTTAGGCGGTTGCAGATTCATGCGTGAAAGTTGCTTTTGCATTACGCCAACTGCGCCGTTCCGGCTCGATCTGACTGTATGGACCTTACGCCGCCGTAAGGACAATGCTGTGGATCGCTGGGATGGTGAGACCTACCGGCGGGTGGTGACGTTGCCGGTCGCGGTGGTCGATGTTGCTGTTACGCAGTCAGGTTCAGCGACTGCGCCAAAGCTGCATGTTACCGTGCTAAGCGATGAGGCTTGCAGCGTGAAACAAGTGGAAATCAGCGATCTCCTGGCGCGCCTGCTGGGCTTACATATTAACATGGGTCCATTTTATCGTTTTGCCGCAAATCATCCGCCGTTGCATGAGTTGGCCCGGCAATTTCGTGGAATGAAGCCACCGCGGTTTACCGGAGTGTTTGAAGGCATTGTTAATGCGATCGCCTGCCAGCAACTGACATTGACGGCGGGGATTGGGTTCCTCAACCGTCTTGCCGCGGCCTGCGGCGACGCCATTTTTATCGATGGGGCGGCAGTTCATGGCTTTCCTCAACCACAGGCGCTGGCTGTGGCATCACCTGTGAAATTGCGGGAGCTGGGCTTCAGTCACAACAAGAGTCGGGCGATCATTGAACTGGCGCAGGGTGTTGCCAGCGGCCAACTTGATCTTGATCGGTTTGAGGCGTTGCCGGATGCGCAGGCACAGCGGCAATTGCAGATTCTGCGCGGTGTCGGACGCTGGACCGCGGAATATACTTTGCTGCGCGGCCTGGGCCGGGTGCATATTTTCCCCGGCGACGATGTAGGGGCCCGCAATAACCTCCAACACTGGCTTCATATTACCAAACCACTGGATTATCAAGGCGTTCGCAAGTTATTGGGGGAATGGCACCGCTTTGGCGGCTTGGTATACTTTCATCTGCTGCTGCGAAGCCTGGCGAAAGCCGGACACATTCAAGCGTAGCGGCATCGGTTGCCAGGCTTGGATGCGGCATCGGGATTGGTAACATGGGTAAACGCCTGTTATTCACGGTAGGCCATTCCACAAGAACGTGGAAAGATTTTGTTCTATTATTGAAGACGTGGAAGATACAGGAGCTTATTGATGTGCGGACGGTTCCGCGTTCACGGGCATTTCCCTGGTTTGAAAAAGCACACATGCAAAAGGCTCTGCCAAAAGCGGGTATCGCCTATTGCCATCTGGCGGCCCTTGGCGGACTGCGCTATTCGAAAAAGGACTCCGTCAACACAGGCTGGCGCAATGCCGGCTTTCGCGGGTATGCGGATTACATGCAAAGCAATGGCTTTGAATCGGGTTTGAAGGAGCTGAACCGGCGGCGCGCGAAGCATCGTGTGTGCGTGATGTGCGCAGAAGCCGTTTGGTGGCGCTGTCATCGTCGGATGATCGCGGATGCGGAAATAATCCGCGGCATTCCTGTGCGACATATAATGACGCAACGGGCGGCGGTGCCGCACGCCTTGACACCCTTCGGCCGCATCCGCAAAAAAAAGACACGTCATCCGTTCATCACGTATCCACCGAATGCGGAATCGGCACCGGTTTGACGGGATATTCCCTTCGGTTAGTGTAACGGTGTCTTAATTTGGGATTATGTAAGATGCAGCATCGGCATTTGAATTCTTCGACCATGACGCAGGCGGCGATTGATGACATTATTTCCCGTGGCCGACGCCAAGACTGAATAATGGCCTCTTTGACCCACTCCGGTATAATATCTGCATGGAAAAGATCGCGTGCAAATTTGACTCCCATCACGCGGCGGATGCCGCGGATCGGGCATATTACAGGGATCTTTCACCCACCCAGCGTCTGGATATTCTATTGGACCTGATTAACGCGCAACGGAGCAACGATGAAACTTCCCAAAGACTTGCGCGAGTTTGTCGCGTTGTTAAACGCCGGCCGCGTTAAGTACGTTATTGTCGGCGGCGATGCGGTGGCTTTTCATGGCCGACCACGATTCACAGGTGATAAGGAGTAGAACATGGCGAAAAAGAAGCAACCGGCGAAGAGGGGTATCGGCAGATTTTCCACTGGCGGATTGCAACTGAAAATTACTCTGGATGAAAGCAACCCGCCGATCTGGCGGCGGGTAATCGTTCCGGCGAACCTCACCCTTGCGGGCCTGCACCTTGTAATTCAGACGGCCATGGGTTGGAACAATAGCCATATGCATCAGTTTGAAATCGGCGAGGTGCGGTACACCGGATATGATCCATTGGATGACTTTGATGATACCGGTGAAGATGACTCGAAAATTAGCGTGGCCAAGGCTATAAGAACAAGAAAGGAATTCCTTTACGAATACGACTTTGGCGACAGTTGGATACATACGATTGTCGTTGAAAAGAAAATCCCGGTTTTAAAAAAGCCCATCGTCTGCACTGGAGGCGAAATGGCCTGTCCGCCTGAGGATTGCGGCGGCCTGTGGGGATACTACGACAAGCTGGCCGCGATCAACGATAAAGAGCATCCCGACCATGAGGAATTCGCTGAGTGGCTGGGCAAGTTTGATCCCGAAGCGTTTGATATCAACGCGGTTAATAAATCGCTGGCACGACTGGCCAGGTAGGAGCCTCTTGGCACCGGTAACGCCCCAACTATTGACCACCACTATTGACCACGGTTGATATTCACCCCCCTTTTACTCTAAAATAGTGCAGGACTTTGGAAAACGCGATGAATGGGATAAGAATCCCCGTTTATCGAGGATCTAAAAACTGGTTTTCTCACAACAGTCCCGGCGGCCCCATAAGGCCCAGCGGGGCCGAGAAACCATTCTTGCTTTAAGAGGAATTTTCATAGTGAAAAACGTGATTCTACCTGATCCCCAAGCCGCACAGGTATGGTTTGATTTTGACGGCACGATCTCGCGACAGGATGTGCTGGACGAATTGGTAAACAGGTTTTCACGCAATGAATCATGGCGGCTCATTGAAGAGCGGTGGCAAGCGGGGTTGATCGGCTCGGAGGCGTGTTTACGCGAAGAATTCGCGCTTTTGGACGTTTCCGATAACGACCTTTACGATTTTATCGATCAAGTGGAAA
The DNA here is from genome assembly GCA_021798635.1 of Planctomycetota bacterium. Next base: position 11,093 of record JAJZGH010000021.1, read on the forward strand.
TTGATCAGGGATTTCTGCCGTTGATTGCCATGCTGCGGCAGTATCACGTCCCGTTTGCCATTCTCAGCGACGGCATTGAAAAATTTATTCGCAGAATCCTTAACCGCTTTAACGTGGGCGATATTAAAATTCGGGCCAATCGAATCGCCCGAATGGATCAGCAACTTCACCTGGTGTGCCCACACAAAACGGAATTTTGCTTATCGGCGGCAGCTCATTGTAAATGCAGCAGCGCCCGGGAATTGCACGTAGGGCGGCGGAAAACCATTTACATAGGCGACGGCCGCAGTGATATCTGCCCGGCCCGCCAAGCCGATGTCGTATTTGCCAAAGGGGTTCTGGCGCAGGAATTGGCGTTCCGGCAACACGCCTATATTCCATACAACAGTCTGCACGAAATTATCGCGATCATGAATGGGGCATGGACATCGCAGGTAGCAGCGATATAAATCGCTTTAAACCTAACGAAAGAATGCGAGCCTTATGCCTGCAATAACCACGACCCAACGCGATGCATTTGCAACAACCGCCCCGCGTCTACGAAGCGAACTGGAAAGCATTCTGCATCAGCGTCAGCCGGCCACCGAGGAACTGCTGGAAAGGCTGTTGCAAATTCCCTCTACCAGCGGCAATGAGCACGATCTGGTAGTTTTTATCGCGCGGTGGGCCCAACAAAATGGCTTTGAAACGGATTTATTTGAGTCTTCGGAAGCAGCGCTTAGCGCCTATCGTCAAGCAACTTTACGGCACATTCCGCTGGCTGGGCGCCCCACCTTGGTGATCAAATTTCCAGGCTGTGGCGTTGGCCGCAGCTTGATGTTCAATGCGCACAGCGATGTCATTGCACCGGGTGATCCACAGCGGTGGGCGCATGGCCCATGGTCGGGGAAAATAGCCGACGGGCGGATTTATGGCCGGGGCGCTTGCGATGTAAAAGGACCGCTGGCCAGTGCGCTGGCGGCATTGGTGACACTAAAACAAATATATCCCCAGGGCCTGCCGGGCGATGTGATGGTGGAAATTGTTCCTGGCGAAGAGGATTGCGTGGGGCTGGGCACATTAACCAGTCATGTGCGCGGGTATCATCCGGATGGGTTAATTGTGCTGGAACCCACCGAGGGACAGCCACGGAACGCATCGCGCGGCGGCGTAAGATTCGCCATCCGGGTACATGGCAAAGCGGTGCATGGCACAGTCAAATGGCTGGGAATCGACGCCATTGTCGGCTTGCGTGCGGTGCTGGAACACCTGGAACTTATGGAAACGGAATTTGCCAAGCCCGACGCCAATGAGTTGTTTGCCCCCTATCCTATTATGCGCCCCATTACGGTGGATCATATTGAGGGCGGAAATTGGCAAGGTGCCACCTGTGATTTAGCCCAGTGCGCGGGGTACCTGGAATTGCTGCCAGCCGATGAATTTGACGTTTGGAAAAAGCGGTTTCAGGATCGGCTGCGTGAATTGCAGCAAAAAGGAAAAGGTGGCGGGTGCCGATTGGAAATCGAATTTTCCGAAGAATATGGCGGCCATGAATTATCCGCAGAACATCCGCTGGCGCAATGTGCGTTGGCGGCAATGACAGATATTGGTTTAACAGCAAGCAGCATGTCATGGCGCGGTTTTAACGCAGGGTGTGAAGCTGGCTTGCGTTGGGGTATCGATCAAACACCTACGCTGGTATGGGGTCCCGGCAGCCTGGAGCAGGCGCATGGGATGGATGAATTCGTGGAGTTAAAAGCGGTGCATGAAGCGGCGCGATCCTTTGCGCTGTGTGCAATACATTGGACAACTTTACCGGTAAAATAGACCTATGACACAAACGATGGTACATCCTCTGGGGTTAACGGATCTTCATGCGACGAGTCAGTCCCAGCAATGGTTTGCCCGCGCCAAGCAAGTATTGGCGGGCGGAATCAGCAGTTCGGCCCGCAGTTCCACCACCGGGCCGTTGCCCTATCCGTTGTACATTGCCCGGGGCAAAAAGTCCCACGTGTGGGATGTGGATGGCCACGAATTTATTGATTACCTGCTGAGCTATGGCAGCGCGATTCTCGGCCACGCGGAACGTGGCTTGGTCTTAGCGGTGCAGGAGCAGTTGGACCGTGGCACCATGTTTGGCACGTGCAACACGGTAGAGGTGGAACTGGCGGAACAAATCTGCGCCATGGTTCCCGGGGCGGAACTGGTGCGTTATGCGAATTCCGGATCGGAAGCCATCAGCGGGGCCATCCGTGCGGCGCGCGGCTATACCGGTCGCAATCGGATTATCAAATTTGAGGGGCACTATCACGGCTGGATTGATGTGCTGGCGATAAGCAACCGTCCCACATCCACCGAAGCCGGCCCGCTGGATCACCCGCATAACAGCCCCCATTCGCGGGGTATTCCCGAAGGTGTCAGCGGGGATGTCATTATCGCGCCGTGGAATCACAAGGACCTTATTAAACAACTGCTTGATGAACACGGTGCTGAATCGGCAGCGATTATTTTGGAACCGATTGTTGCTAATAACGCCTGCATTATGCCGGAAGAAGGAATGCTGCATTGGCTGCGGGAGCAATGTGATAAACGCGGGATTTTACTGATTTATGATGAAATTGTCACCGGCTTTCGACTGGCCCGGGGGGGAGCGGCGCACTATTTTGGTGTTACACCGGATTTAACGATATTCAGCAAAGCCATCGGCGGAGGATTTCCCATCAGCGCTTTTGCGGGCCGCCGGGTGATTATGGAGCAAGTGGGTGCCAATGTTGTAAAACATGGAGGAACATACAATGGCAATCCGCTGTGTGCCGCGGCCGCACTTTATACTTTGCGAAAAATAAATGAGCCGGGCACGCTGGAAAATATTTACAGTCATGGCCGAAGCTGCATGGAAGCAATTCGCCGGGCCGCCGCCGACGCGGGGGTTGCGTGCGTGGTGCAAGGCGTGGGCAGCATGTTTCAAGTCATTTTTAATGAAGACGGCCAACCGTTGAAACATTATCGGGACTTGTTAAAAGTCAACACGCAGCGCTATGCGGCATTCCGCCATTCGCTGCTGATGCAGGGTGTGCATGTCAACAGTTCCGGCTCCGCATGCTGGTTTGTCAGCGCGGCGCACAGTGCCGACGACTTGGAATTTACGACCCAGGCAATCGGACAGGCCATGAAGACTGTTCGCTAGACAAGACGCGCAAAACCGCACTAAAAGCCAGCGGAAACTTGAAAGGATGGTACCTGAAATTGAATCCGGTAGACTTTTTTGCTGACCAGCTTAGTCCGGCGAACACGGCGCGAATTTATCAAGCCATGCCGCCGTGGCTCGTGGCGACACTTCGGGCACAGCGATTCCGAAAGATTGTGAAATATGTCGGTCGTCACAGCGAATTTTATCGCAAAGCCTTCCACGACCGGGGCATTGATCCGACCAGGGTTCGCAGGCCATCTGATCTTGGCGATTTTTATACCATGCCGGAAGATATTATCGCCAACCCCAAGGCGTTTATCTGCCAGACACCGAACATTGTTTTTGAATCTTCCGGAACCAGCGGAAAAAATAAACAGATTTATTACCACCAAAGCGAGTTGTCACAAATCGCGCAAATTGACGCCGCAGGTTTGCAGGTCATGGGCATGCGATCCACCGATCGCGTGGCCAACGCTTTTGATTTCAGCATGTGGATTCCCGGCATGTTGGTGCATAATGCCCTGATGAGGCTTGATTGCTTTTGCATGGCCTTTGGGAAAGTTGACCCGCTGGAGGTATATCGGCGGCTCAAGCAGTATGAATTTAATGTCATTATGGGTGAACCTACGTGGCTGATCCGTCTGACGGAATTGGCCGAGCAGCACGGAAGCGTCCCGCTGAAGCTACTGATTGGTGGAGCTGAAGAAATGCCGCGCGACGCCATCGAATGGATGAACCGCGTCTGGCAAGGAGCCAAAGTTCGCATGTGCTACGGCAGTGTGGAACTCGGCGGGGGCATGGGTTATCAACCCTGCGATCAACCGGACGTCTACCATCTGGACGACACGGACTTTTATCCGGAGGTCATTGAACCGGATACCAACGGGCTTGGGGAACTGGTGTTTACAACCTTGCGCCGCACAGTAATGCCGTTGGTGCGCTATCGCACGCGGGATATCACGCGACTGATTCCCGAACAATGTCCCTGCGGTTTAAAGGGCATGCGTATGAGCCGGCTGCGGGGCCGCCGTGATGAATTAATTGTCGCCAGCGGGGGCAATTTATATCCCCTGATGTTTGAAAATATTTTGCGGCCTATGGAGGGTTTTACGCATGACTGGCAGGTAGTGTTCAAACTCGATGGCCTGCGAGAGATCATGGAAATTCACGTAGAATGCCTCCGCACCGATGACGAATCGTTGCATCGCGCGGTCCTGGAGCAGATGCGATTGCAATATCCGGATTTGACCAAAAACCTTGATATTGGCATATTTGATATGCGTTTGATCACGCATCCGCCGGGGTTTCTCCGCCATGATCGCAAGCTCAAGCGCATGGTGGATCAACGCCACGATTACACGGATGCGGCAGTGATTTCGGCAGCGCCAGGCAGCAAGGAGGCCGCCCATGCCTGATAAACAGCAGCGCACGTTATTGGTCGTCGGCGACAGCATCAGCCTGGGCATTGCCGAAATCCGCGGAACTGAGGTGACCGGCAGAGTACGACGGAGCTATCTGGATATCCTCCAGGCCGACTTGCCGCACATCAAGTTTATCGTGGACGCCGACGTTCATCGCACCACAGCCGATGCGGTGGAACTTATAGATACGTTGCTGAAGCAGCATCATCCCGATGCGGTGCTGGTGATGCTGGGCGGCAACGACGTGGATTTGCTCTGGAAACGCTTTGTTATCAGCAATGGAAAAATTATACAGAATCGCATTCGCGTGGATCGATATGCCGCCAACTTGACAAAAATCGCGCATAAAATAATTGCCGCTGGATCGCGCCCGATTCTCACGGATATGCCTAATCACTCACTGGATATTCGTGGCCGATATTTATCGCAATTCAGCGGCAAAGATGTTACCGCGATGATCCAGGCGCATGGTGGGCAACCGGTTTCCGATCGGGAACTGGAAGTGTATCGCGTGGCAGCGGCGGCAGTGGCAGCGGAGCTGGATTGCCCGTTTGTGCGATACGGCACGTCGCTAAGCCGCGTGCCGCTGGAAAGCGTGTCCGGTCCCGATGGCGTGCATCCCAACGATCATGCGCATGCGCTGATCGCCGGGGAATTAGTCGCGGTCATTCAAGCGGTACTGGAAAAGTCGCGCCCGGCGGAGATCGGATCCAGCGCGTGAGCATTCCTACTTCAAAGCGTCCCCGGTGGCTGCTATGGACGGGGCTATTTCTTGCGATTTCTCTGGACACCAGCGTGCAACTGTGCTGGCGTGCTTCGGTTCCCCAACACGGGGGAATGGCCCATGCTCTGGGGGCGACGCTGATTCAACCTCTATTTCTACTGAGCCTGCTTTTACACGTCTGGCAATTGTTCAACTGGATGATGGTTCTAGCTTTGGCGGATTTAAGTTTTGTCCAGCCGATCACAGCATTAAGTTATATAGCTGTGGCGATAAGTTCCCATTGGCTTTTTTCAGAAAATCTGGATCCCCTTCAATTTTGCGGTATTGCCCTGGTATTGGTGGGGGTCATTCTAGTCAGCCGCACGCCATCCGGTTCGCCGACGATCACAGATAGGCAACAGCGGCGAGGCGCACCGGAGGCCGCGGGATGAACGTGTATTGGATGGGACTGTTGAGTTTTTCCGGCGCGGTGGTGCTGGAAACCCTGGGGCAGGTGACCATGAAAATTGGCACCCGCAACATGCCACCCGGAGCCGGCGGCATTCTTCGGCAAATTCTCACAAACCTTTGGGTTCAGGCGGCCATTGTATCGTTTATGACGGAATCTATTTTCTGGACTTGGACATTACATCTTATGCCGCTGATTATCGCATTTCCGATGGGGGCTATTTGCTTTGCCACCGTCGCATTATGTTCCGCGCATATCCTCAAGGAGCGCATAACCGCGCAACGCTGGCTGGGGATTCTTTTAATTCTTATCGGCGTGGTCATGATCGGGATGAAAGCGTGAAAAACACAGCGGCCCGGGATAGGGAATACTACTCGATGACCAATAGTTTTTCCGTCAAGGCGCGCGGAGCAATCGCCCGGGGCGACCAGCGTTCCAGAAATATCGGATCAACCGGAGCATCTGGGATTCGATTCGCTTTACTCAATATTTATTTACCCGCCAGCTTCGCCGCGATCTGGGCAACGTGCTTTCCTTGGAAGCGAGCGATGGCCAGTTCATTTTCACTGGGAGTGCGATCACCTTTTGGGCCGGCTAAGGTGGTGGCTCCGTAGGGTGTTCCGCCAGTGACTTGATCCATGGCAACGAGTCTTTGTTCAGAGTAAGGCACGCCGACAATCACCATTCCGTGATGCAGCAAGGTGGAGTGGAAACTGGTAATCGTGGTTTCCTGTCCGCCGTGTTGCGTGGCGGTGCTGGCAAAAACGCTGCCGACTTTACCGATCAGACCGCCTGTGGCCCAAATTTGGCCGGTCTGATCCAGAAAAGTCCGCATTTGTCCCGCCATATTGCCAAAGCGCGTCGGGGTGCCAAAAATGATGGCATCGGCTTGCGTAAGCTCCGCCGGCGTAATGACGGGAATATGGGCAAACGCCTTTTGCGCCCCAACTGCACCGTGTTTTTCAAGAACATCCGCGGGGATGGTTTCCGGCACACGGAAAACCTTTACCTCCGCGCCGCTGACTTCCCGCGCCCCGGCGGCAATCGCTTCGGCCATATGCCAGATATGGCCATACATGCTGTAAAACACGACGTGAACTTTTACCGACATAACAAACTCCTTAAAAAAGCACTACCACTAACTGGTTTAATACTATACTTTGCCCCTCGGAAAGTCAAATCCAAGGGTCAAATCCAGTGACCCAAGGAACCCTCCAGACGGTCCAACAAATCATACAGCGCCCGTTGCTGCGCCGGCGATAAACTGTCCATCATCAGACGCACCTGTTTGGCGGCCAAGGGGGCAGCTTTTTTAACCATCTCACGACCATTTTCCGTCAGATGCAGACAATGTGCCCGGCCATCGTGCGGATCCTGCTGCCGGACAATCCATTGGTTTTTTTCCATCCGCCCCAGCACCGTGCAGACATTCCCTTTGGTCACCAGCAGACATTGGGCCAAATCCTGCTGCGATAAACCGGCTTTGCTGTTTAAAATCATCAGCACTTCAAACTGAGAAATGGTCAGTTCAATATCGCGCAAGCTGCGATCCAACTGCTTGGTCATCAGAGAATGGACCCGGGCAATGGCCAGCCAATTTTCCCGCGGCAACTGCGACTCGGGCACCAGCACGTTGAGGTGCTGGGACGCTCTGGAACTATTGGGCACTCTACTCATTGGTTTAGTGATATACTAATACCAATGGCCTGTCAAGAGTAAATACCGGGTCTTTGAGTTTACAAACGTGAATTACGGTTTTTTTATTGACTTTTATATGCGAGGTCGGACAATACACCCAATCCAACTTCCGTTCCGCCGGAACGGATCGGCAGCGGCGCGATGAACAGGAGTCTTTGCTATGAAAGCTACGCGTTTTACCATTCTTGCAATAGCGGCCGTGCTTTCCGCGGGTCTGGTCGGTTGCTCCAGTCAGGGCAATCAGCAGATTGATCACCTCACCCCTTCACAGGTATCGCGACAAATTATTCGCGGCAAAACGACCAGCAACCAGGTAAAAGCGGATCTTGGTGACCCGCTGAAAGTTTCATATAACAGTCACGGCAATCAGCAATGGGAATATGACTATACCAAGTTACATTTGACCACCACCGATTTTCTCCCGTTTATCAGCGCCGTGGAAACAAACGCGCGGGGCACCAGAAAATCGTTGGTGATTTTATTTAATCACCATGGCGTGGTGGAACACTACAGCCTGACATGCTCCAAAATTTATAAACACCGCGGGCTATTTAACTGATCGCCCGTGCGGGAAAGATTACCTAAATGCGAGCTGTTTGCGACGGGCGGAATACGGCGGGCCATCGGCATTGCATTCCGCCGCGAACTCAACGCTGCCGCATTGAGCTACGGACGTACGTCTGGTTAATCTTGTAAAGCACCGGATGATAATCCGGTGCTCTATGACGCGAGGCTCCCCCAAGAGGCCCAACTTTTGCAGGCGCTGATCGTATATAGCGGTAAGATGCGGATCCAGTTTTGCTCCGGAGCGGTCCTGCCCGTGCCCCTGGAAGCGCTTATTGTTCCCTTTGAAAGGTGGTCCTGATCTATGAGTGGTATTTTTTGCAGTCCGCGCGAGTTGCCGGTGGCATGTATCCGGGGAGTTCAGCAGCGCGGGAAAAATTTATTTAATATTATCCTGACCGGAGTTTCCCTGGGACTTATGCTCTTGGGTGCCCCGCGCGCACGGGCGGTGGTGAATATCCTCACCAACCACAATGATCTTGCCAACACCGGTGAAAACCTGCAGGAGCATGTGTTGACCCCGCATAATGTTCGCGTCGGTTTATTCGGCAAGCTGTTTGTCACGCGGCTGAACGGGGTGGATTATGGCCAACCGCTGTTTGTCTCGCATGTAAATATCACGACAGGTCCGCATCCGGGCGTGCAGAATATCATCATTGCAACCTCTTCCCGTGATGCCGTTTACGCCATCAATGCCGATAGCGGACAGGTGCTATGGAAACGCAGTCTGCTCAAGCACTTTGACGCCGCCTCGGATACGATCAAAGCGCAGGAGAAAAACCCCAACTGGGCCGCGAAAAACGAACCACTGGAAGACACTCCGGCTATTGATCTGGCAACGGGCGTCATTTATGTGGAATGTGAGGAGACAGAAAAAGGCCCCGGAACCCATGGACAACTTCATTGGATTCATGTTCTTTCTTCGCTGCGGCTTAGCAACGGGAAATTTTATGCCCACCAGATAAAAATTTCGGAAAGCGGGCCGCGCGGCCAATACATCGCCGGTCCAACAGTCCGCAAAGCCAATGGTCACCTGGACCATTTTTATGGTTTTGAGATCACGTTTCGCTATCTCACCATTGATCCGGTCAACCATGTTTTATACATGGCCTGTGCCGATCCAGGTGACATCGGGCCATATAACGGTTGGATTCTCGGCTATGGCACGGTTAAAAATCAGGACGGCAATTTACCGGTTAAAGCGGTCTTTAGCACGACACCCAACGGCTGGGCTGCTGGAATCTGGGGTGGCCCCATTGCCGTCGATCACGCAGGGAATCTGTTTGTTGAAACCGGCAATGGTACGTTTGAAACGCACCTTGTTGCCGCCCCCTATCGCCAGCGGCTTAAAGTTGATTCGCCGCATCTGTTAATACCCGCTTCCGGTGACTTTGGTGATGCGGCTCTGAAGCTGATTCCGGATTCCGATACGCGCCAACATCGTGATAACCCCAATGGGTTTGGGCTGCATGTGGCCGATTATTTTGTGCCGAAAGATGAAAACCATCTCCTGCGCGCTGATCTGGATCTCGGATCTTCCAGTCCGGTGCTGCTGCCGGCATTCGTGGGAGACAAGCAGCATCGCCATCTGCTGGTCATTAACGATAAGCAAGGCATTATTTATCTACTGGATCGGGATGATCTGGGCGGCTATCACGGAGGAACAAAGGGGAACGGGCATTCCGGGCATAACGCGGTGGTTCAGGAACTACGACGCGCGACGGGCAGTGGGTTCAGCACCGGTGCTTTTTTTGCAGGGCCTCATCGCCACAGCGGCTGGATTTATTACGCGGAAGTGGCCGATTTCGCCAAGGCATTTCTTATTGTTCATGCCCATATCAAGCCTCAACCGGTTACCGAATCACACGATAGATTTCCCTATCCCGGTTCCACTGCGGAGATATCCGCCAATGGAAGACGCGACGGTATTGTCTGGTTGCTGAACCGAGATAACAATCGGCTTGTGGCGTATCGTGCCAATGATTTTCGCACCGAGCTTTTTGACAGTAGCAAAGGCATAGGTCGCGGGGGTCTGTCTAATAAGATTGTGGGCCGCGAAATTGATATGAATTCCACGCCCACCGTGGCCGATGGGCGGGTTTATGTCAGCACCACTAAAGCCTTGAACTGCTATGGACGACTCCACTAAAGCGGCGGTAACTGGGGCGTATGGCCCGGGTTACTCTCCAGATTATGAACCCGGTAGATGCCCGTCGAGCGGCCGGGATGCGGCCCGGGCCAGGCGGGTGGCGACCTTTCACGAAGGTAAGGGGGAAGTTCATGGGCGCCCAGCGCGAATACGGTAGTGCGGGCGGCCTACGGTAAGGCCTTTGCCGGCCAAGCGCATGACCCAAAACGCGATGTAGGATATAACGGCCAGAGCCAATATTACCGCCATTGCACGGAAGGCCCCGTTGGCGGCCAACAGAGATGCGTCGTAGGCGAAGAGGGAAAACAACCCCACCAACATGATGCGCTCGCCGCGTTTCCGGGGCGCTTCATGATGATTAAATATTTGCCGCACGACCCAACTGAAATAAATCACGGCCACCACGGCCGGCCCGATGGCGTCTATAAGCACGCCGCGTGTGATACTGCCGCGCAGCAGCATGATTAGAATCGCTGCGGCATCGATCAAGACGACCGAGCCTAAGAGTTTCCAGATGCCGGTGATCCGCAGCCGCGGGCGTTTGGATTCCAGGCGATAGGAAATAGCGGTTCCCACGGCGATGTGGGTAAAGAGAAACAGGGATAAAATTAAAAACCCCGCATCGGGCCGGCCAATCAGGCAGTTGACTCCGCGAATCAGGCCTAGAGCCAGAAAGCCGATGTATCCCAGATATTTCCCCGTGGCGTTATAAAAAACAATCATCAGGCTGACGGTCATTGCCAGCATGAGAGCCACGGGAAAGTGCAGTGGTTCAAACCAGGACAACAAGGTTGCGGAAAATAAACCTAAAAGCATCAGCACCAGGCTTAACACAATGACCGCCGGCACGCTAAGTCGCCCGCTGGGAATGGGACGCCACGGGGCAAAAAGACGGTCGCGCCGGGAATCCAGCAGATCATTAAGGGTCATACCGAAAGTGTAAAGAAAAAAAGAGGTCAAGGCCGCCAGGGCGAATTCAGCCACCGGGTCTTTGATGGCGCTTTGGCCGGGAATTTTGAGAAACATCAGCGTCCAGACATCCGCCACGGCGGTAAGTGCCAGAGCGATGCGCATAATTTGAAAAACAGCTAAGATGGACCCCATGACGCCCCCGCCGGCTCAAGCTTGATATTGATAATCATCGACAATCGCCACGATGCACGCATCCACCGCCAGCGGTGGATCAAATGGATTGGCCGCCTCGCGCCCCTCTTCATATACCACCAGCGACCCCTCCGATGCACCCGTAACGTCCACGGCCAGGATAGTCCAGCGGATCGGCTGCTGATTAAAATCTAACGGCTGAAGCAATACCAGCCGCTGCGTCTCCAGGCCCGGAAGCCGAACGCGAGCTTCAATTCGACCAATGACTTTACCTAAATACATACGTTATTCCAAATTATCGCCGGTTGTCAGTTGTTGAGTTACTTGCCGCCAACGGGCGAATCAATTAATGCCATAATACCCAGCCGCATCGGGCAACGGGTGTCGGTTTTGAGCATATCCTGCACGCCCCGGCCATCACTTACCACCAGCACCCGCATACCTTTTGCCGCCCCCAACACATCAGCCGCAATTTGCGGAAAGCCGTTGGGCTGCCCAGTCGTTGCGTCAATGGGCTGAACAATTAAAAGCCGAGCTCCGGTCATGGAGGGATGCTTTTTGGTAGCCGTTACCGAGCCTTTAACCATGGCAATAAACATACAGACCCTCAGGAGAATCCGCGTCATGCGGACAAGTTATTTCAACTGCGTTTGAAAACCAACTGACCATTGGCGTCGATACGATCTATTAAAGCAATGACCACGGCATCCGTGGACGTGCTTTTCATACTCGGGGCCATGCGGGCGGAACTGCCCTGCGTAAGGACTACGAATTCCCCTTCGCCGGCCCCCAGATCATCATTGGCCACCAGTACGGTCTGCCCGGGCACAAGCTGTCCGTCTTTCAGGACATGCGCATGGGCTAAGACCAGTTTTTTGCCCTCGAAACCGGCATCTTTTACGGTTGCAACAACCGTACCGACAATTTTTGCGATAATCACAGACAACTCCAGTGCGGGTTCAATTTTCAAAACGGATTATCGCACGCAGAGGCATCCTTGCCAAGGCATTAAGGTGATTAAAATGGAAGAACGGCGCGCCCACAAGGCTCGCGTGCATCAGAAAAGCTTATGGGAAATTTGCAAACATGCATGCCCAATACAGGGCACCCATATTTTCCGCCGCCATGTCGGACACCCAATCGCGCCCAGCGCCCGTAGCCCAATGCGGCAGCGATGGGTTGGCCGCGCAATAGGGTTTGATGACACAGTGCTTTAATCCGTCGCGATCAGCCCCATGGAGGTCAATGCGCAATCGCCCGCATAGTATCCACAGATTTCCGTCCCTTCGTTGGGTTGGATGTGGAACAGGGACTGATCGCACGGTGCTTTTGCAGGTCGGGAAAGATACGACAATCCCGATCGTGGTAGCTTCATTATTCCGTATAACGAACCGCACTCTACCGCGACGCTTCCGCATGAGCTACCAGTAAATACGTAGCTTGATGCGGAGGCGCCGAGGACGAATGCGGCCCGCCGGGACTTAGAGTTTGGCCGTCGCTCTTGGGCCAACAGGACACCGAGACGTCTAACGTGCGCGCCCGGGAATTACGGCCATGAGCAAGCCCACGAGAGCAAGTGCGCCGCCACCGAAGATATAAATGGCGGTGGCTTGCGTGTAGCGTCCAAAGATCAGATTGTGCGTTTTATCAGCCAGTGAATGCGAGGCGTGCAGACCTGTAAATAAAAGCGCAACGCCAATGATTAAGAGAACAATTCCTACAATTCGTTGACCGTTCATATTGCGTACTCCTGAAAATTAATGTTTTCTTCTATTATGGGCCTCTGCGTCCGCACCCAGCGCGACTGGAGTCCGAAGGATACAGCACAGATTCCTTCCCACATGGGGAACTATTTTTTAGTATTTTTGAGGACTTCCTCTTTCTCCACACATGGTGTCTCCAGACATTAACTGACCCCAACTTACTAAGTGTAAGTAAGCAAACGCCGTACCAATGGCAGCATCAAGTGGTTTCTGCATCGGTTGTTCAGAGCGTTAAACCTAAGTTTCCCTCGACATTTGCGCATCGCCTGCCTGATCTGCGCGGAAGCGCACCAGGGCGACCAAATCGTGAGCAAACCCGAATAAACTAAGCCATTACATGGGTGCCCCAAAAGCTACTTCGTTGGAACAGAGCCGCAAACATCGGCCCCGTTGGCCTCGCGGATAAAGCATCGGAATACGGGACGAATGGGGCGAAATAATTCACGAGTTCCATTTTGCAAGCCCGTCAAATGTGGTCTTTGTCGCGGCATTACGGCCACATGAGACAGCCTGACTCGGACAGATTGTCTCATCATTGCAGATTATTGGCAGGAAAGTGCCACATCGCGGAAGTGGGGCAAATAATTCTTCAGGCATGGGAATTGCTAGTAAAGCTAAGGGGTAGCCTGTTCGTCTCTAACCCTCAGGCCGTTTGAATAAAGAGGAATATTATGAGAATTATATCTACAGTGCTGATTCTGCTGGTGATTGTTCTGGTCGTCGTGGGGTTCTATCGGGGATGGTTCCGTGTATCCGGAGGGGACAGCGCAAATCATTCGCATGTCACGATGAGTGTCGATCAGGCAAAAATACGCGCGGATAAAAACAAGATGGTCAACGACGTACAGAATATGAAACCGGCATCTTCATCGCCCGCTCCGATCCGTTCCCAAGCTAACAGCCCGACCACGATGCCGGGCGATACCTCAACGAATAAATAGAAGTGCTTGGCAACGATAGTACCTTGATCATGATGAATCATGCAAACAATACGATGACGCCTTGGATGGGTGCCGGAACGTGGTCTGGGATGCTGCTGGGTTTGCTGGTGGTGGTCCTGCTGGTCGTAGTGGCTATGAAAATATCCAAGAAGTGAAGAATTATATAATGCGGATCGCCTTTTTGTGTACCGTTTCGGTTGGAATAATTTTTCTATCCGGATGCGGCAAGGGAGGCTCTTCCTCCCGGTCGACAGGCGGTTCGGTCGATGTTCCCGCAACTACGCAAGGTGCCGTGCCGATTCCGCCGGTGGGCAATGCGGTACGCGGCAAAAAACTCTTTGCGGAAAATTGCATGATGTGTCACGGCAATCGTGGTCAGGGCATAACACTGGTGGGCCAGGATTTGCAGACCAGTAAACTGGTCCTGTCGCTGCCGGCCGCGAAGCTTGTGGCGTTCATCAAGCACGGAAGGTCCGCCACCAATCCCATCAATCATCGCCACATCGCCATGCCGCCCTTCGGTGGCAATGCCAATCTGACAAATCAAGATTTATATGACATCGTCGCGTATCTGCGCAAGCTGCAATAACTGCAACGCATGGCCTTCAGCACACATCACATCTTTGCCGCCGCGCTTCCCGGAATACTCGCCCCACCGGCCGGTTTTACTGACATTTGCTGTCCCTCATTAGTAAGACGGCGCAACAGCGGCTTTTTTGCAACATCCAGAACCAACACCATGGCAAGGGTGGCGGCCAGTAACCCCAGTACCATCAGAGGAGGTACGGGGGCCATTAAAATGCCGAACACCGCCATTGCCGATACCACCAGCACGTCCCCGGCGGTGGCACAGAGTAAAAATGTTCCGGGCCGCGATTTCCAGAAAGCGCGACTTTCACGCACCAGATATACCGTAGCCAAACCGCTGAATACTAACGCCAGAAAAACCAGCGTTTGTGTGGCCGGCAGCTTCATGAAATGCCGGCCCACATAAAACACCGCGAAGCAGTATAAAAGCCAGGAAATTGCAATCATAGCAGACGACCACATCAACACACGAATATTCCAACGGTCCGGCTGAGGCGACGGCTTCACACGATCACTGGCCAACGACATGGTGACAAAATCATTGGCGAACAGCAGCAGAAGAATCAGCCGGGGCGTAGTTACCAGTGAGCCTGTTATCAGCAAACCCAGACTCAGAAATAAGGCCACCTGAATGGTTTTGGTGACTTTATTGGTGGTGTAGGTCAACATGCGGCGGTACACTTCGCGGCCAATGTTCACCGCATCGGTCAAATGTGAAATTCCCGGTTTGGTCAGCACCAGGCTGGCTGCGGAGCGTGCAACATCCGTGGCGTTGGATACAGCGATTCCAACTTCCGCCTGCTTAAGAGCCGGCGCGTCATTAACGCCGTCTCCAGTCATTCCGGTAATAATATGCTGACTTTGAAGTTGGCGGACCAGCGCAATTTTGTCCTCGGGAAAAACGCCGGCAAATACGTCGGCATCCAATTGCCCGTTTTCAATGGCGGAACGATCCGCGGACTTGCTCCCGATGCCCAATTGCGCGGAAATAGCCTGAGCAGTGGTTTGACCGTCCCCGGTAACCATTCGCACGCGAATACCCATGGCTTGAAGTTTGGCAACGGTCTCGTGCGATTCCGGGCGCGGCGGATCACGTAGAGAAAGCAAGCCAATGAACTTAAGTTCGCCGTCGGTCTGAGCGGCCACGCCCATCACACGGTTGCCCTGGGCCGCCAAAACCTCTGACTGTTTCAGAATGTCCTGCGAATCTTTGCAGAGGGTGGCCAAGGTGGCCGGCGCGCCTTTTATCGCGCGGGCCTTTTGGCCATCTCTTTCCAGTTCCGCTTCGGCGCGTTTCGTGGCCGGATCAAAGGGAATTAACTTGGAACGTATCCAAGGAAAAGTGGTAGAGGGCTTCTCCTGATATTTTTTCAAAATAGCCATATCAATCGGATCTTGAGTGCCGGCATCACACGTCTGAGCGGCAAACGCCAGAACGTCCGATTCCGTGGCTCCCTGGAGGCCCTGAATTTTTTCCAGCACCAGTTCGTTGAGGGTCAGCGTGCCGGTTTTATCACAACACAACTGCTGCATACTGGCTAGCTCTTGAATGGCCGACAGGCGTGTGACCAGCACATTGTTGTCGGCCATTTTCAGCGACGCGGTAGCCTGCGCCAGGGTAAAGGTGGCGGGAAGCGCCACGGGTACGGAAGCCACCAGCAATATCAACGCGAACGGTAAAATAATGGACCCGGCCATGCCGACACAAAAAGCATAGATCAGGATAGCCAGCACCAGCGTGATATCCATGATCAAAAGATATTTGACGATGGAAAAAATAATTTGTTCCATGTGACCCACGGTTTTGGCACCGCGCACCAGTTCCGCGGTTTTTCCAAACATGCTTTTGGCACCCGTGGCGGTGACTTCCGCAGTACCTTCGCCGCGCTTAACCACCGAGCCGGAGCGCACGTCGCCACCGGGTTCCAACTCAACCGGGGCGGATTCGCCAGTTAAGGCCGACTGATCAACCTCTATATTGCCTTGGATGATATGGGCATCAGCCGGTACCATATCCCCCATACGCAGATAAATACAATCACCGGGCACCAGATCGTGCGCGGGTGCCGTTTCCCATTTACCATCGCGCATCACCCGGGCATTAATCTCAAGGCGCTGACGGAGAATTTCCAGGGCGGCGTGCGCTTTACCTTCCTCGACAAATCCCAATACAGCGTTACCGATCAGCAGCAGGGCGATAATGACCGCTTCCACCGGTTTGCGCAGAGCCAGTTCCAAGATAAAAGTAACTTCCAGCATCCACGGAACCGGTGCCCAGAATTTTCGCAGAAAAGCCAGAATCGGATGTGGCTTCTGTTCAGGAATTGAATTGGGACCGAATTTTTTCAGCCGCGCCGCGGCCTCCTGCGCAGAAAGCCCTTGGGGGGCACCCACGCGCTCGATGGCGGCAAGATTCGGTGTGACCGTTGGCGGAGCCATAGAACAACCTCCTTATACCATCAAGCGTTCCGCCATGATCGTCACAAGCGGGCTTGCCCAGGCACATGGCGGGCGAAGCTCCTATGATAACCGCTGGTAATTGGATGTCGCTCAGGACTTAAAGAAGCTTGGCTCCGGTGTAACCGCATGCGCTTCGGTACGTGTCGCTGTACGCGTTAATATTTGCCGGGCCTTTTCTACTTCGCTTTCAGTGCCATGCGCCAGGACGAGAAACTTACTCATCTTGATATCCGTCTCGGGTTGGAGAACACTGTTTTTGGGAATGCCCGGACTATAGAAGACCGCACCCAACGCAGTGGCCAAGGCTATTAGGTGATCCTGCTCCTGCACCAGCATCTTACGTAGATGTTCGGCCAGTGCATATTCTCCAATTCCTTCGCACTGCCGGATGCGTTGGCGATAATTGCGGATTGTTTCGTTTTCATTTTCCATATCAAATCGCAACATGTCCTCCGCTTTATCCGAAGTCTTGACCGGCTTGGGTGTCACCTTCGGCATTCCTCCCAAGTAGTCAATTTGATTTGCCAAGGTGATGGCATGTGAAAGCTCTTCGGCGGCATGGACTTCCAGTTCGCTAGGAGCCTGTCCGAGTAATGGCCGGGATTGCGATGGGTCTGAAATGTCCCGTATG
>JAJZGH010000240.1 GCA_021798635.1 Planctomycetota bacterium
GCGAGGTTTTTGGCGGTGGCGGCGGCGGTGGTGATGGTGGTGGTGGCGGCGGTGACGTTACCCCGAGGGGGTTCGGCGCCTTCGGAGGTTTGGGCGGCATCGTTGGCAGCAATTTTGCCGCGGGCAGATTCTTTGGTGGTGGTGGAGCGGGTGGCACGGGCTCTTCAGGTTGCGGCGGCGGCGGTGGCGGGGGTGGATGGGCAAACGCTCTGAATGCTTCCGTCACGTTAGTCGGCGGTACCGGCGTTGGCTTCGGCGGTAATGGCGGCAATGGCGGCCCCCTAATCGTGAACAGTGGCGCCGGCACGAGTGGTTCCACCTTCCATACCTCGGGCAGCTTCAACCTTGGTGCTGGTGGAACGATGCAACTTTTTGACAACATCACCACTGGCGCGGGGCAAAATATTCAAAGTGAACTGTTGCTGGAAAACAACGTTACGTTGACTGATGCCAGTTCTGCCGGCATTGCGGTTGCGTTGGTCACATCGCCCAGCGCCAGCAATAATCTTTCCATCCTGGAAACCGGTGTCGGATCTGTGGCGCTGAATGGCAACCTGGGCACCTCGGCCGCACGCCTTGGGCAAGTCGCCATTTCCGACAGCACCGGCGGCGTTTCGATTGCCGGTTCCGGCAGCTACACGTCAAATGGCATTTCCATTACTGGCGCTGCCACCCTAACCGGCTCCGCGGTGCCAATAAATGATGACAGCTCCAGCGGCATTGCTTTTAACAACAGCATTACAGGGGCCAGTACCGCGCTGAATATTACCGAGAGCGGAAGTGGGAATGTACATTTGGGCGGCAATTTATCGACCCAATCATTGTCCGTGACGGGCAACACCATTCTCGGCGCTGGTGCTGCTACCTTTTCCACATCGCGGGGGATGACTTTTGGCGATATCACCCTCGGCGCAACCACAAGCCTGACGGATACCGGCACGTCGGGAAGTGGAATCACACTTGGCGCGGTTACCGGTCTGGCGAAGTCACTTCTTATAACGGAGAGCGGAACCGCGGCAAGCATCACCCTGAATGGCAATATCTCAGGGGTGAATAATCTTAAGACGCAAGGATCAGCCATTTTGGGTTCCGGCGTTGTGGCCGTTTCCACGGTCGGCGGCCAGAATTATGCCACGTCGCTGCAGATCGACGGATCAACCTCGCTTACCGACGCAAGCGCCGCAGGCATCTCCATTGCCGAACTTGTCAACAGTGCGAACGCAAATCTAACGATTGATGAATCCGGCACCGGAAACGTTTTCCTTCCGACATCCACATCCACCAGCACAACGCTTAAGTCGCTTACGGTCACCGGCAGTACCATTTTTACCGGCGCCGGTTCGACCAGCGCCACCGCCGGAGCAATCATCACCACCGCCGGTCAAACATATAACTCGCTCATAAATCTCTCCGGCCAATTTGTGACGTTGCAAGATAGCGGCGCATCGGGCATCTCGATCAATGCGGTCATCGGCAACGCCGCGAGTGGTTTAACGCTTGATGAAACCAGCTCGGGACCGATAAGCCTTAATGGAATTATTGGCGCTACTCAGTCGATCGGGTTCCTGCTGCTTCCCATCCAGCCTACGCTCGGTTCGCTAACCGTTGACGACACGAGTGGCACCATCAACATATTTACACCCATCATCAACGCCGGTATTGTGAACATGAGCAGCGGCAATGCGAGTGGCCCCTTCGTCCATCATGTCAATAATGGCGTTGCCGTAATTTATGCGCCGGTGCAAAGCTACACGGCCAATGGAACAAATGCAGCGTTGAACTTTCAAAGTCAGGATATCGAGCTCCGGGGTACAAGCTACGTCACTCCGGCGACGAGTATCGCGCTCAAACAGTCCGCGAGTATCTCGGATGCTGATCTCCCCAATTTTCTTTCCAGCGCATTGTCGCTTACATCGTTGCATGGCAACATCGTGCTCAACGGTGGCAGCGATTTGCCGACCGGTACAGCGCTGACGGCCGCGGCGGATGGCGGATATCTGACGCTCGGGGCCACCTCGCCCGTATCGCTCGCCAGCCTGACGGCCAGTGCCGATACAACCATCAATCTGAATAATTCCATATCGACGACTTCCGGCCAAACCTATTACTCCACCGGCAACACGGCGGGTACTATTTCGGTGCCTTCGTCTTCCATCGTAACCCTTGCGGATGCAAGCTCCGTCGGCATTACCCTTAATGGTGCCGTCACCACCCCGGCGAGCCAGCCCGGTTCGCTGATTATCACCGAGACCGGAAGTGGGCAGGTGGCTGTCAACGCAGCGGTCGGCACCAGCGCCGATCCACTCACGGATTTTGCCGTGAGTTCGTCAACCGGTGGCGTCACCCTGAATGGCACTAATGTATACACCAATAACAGTCAATCCTATACGGGTTCGCTGGCAGTGGGTGCCAATCTGCTTTTAGATTCCGGAAGCAGTACCGCCGGCACCGTCACTTTCCATTCGCCGGTTACCACGGGTGCCAATAATCTCTCGGTGGTGGCGGGAACTATTAATTTTGACAGCACCG
Organism: Planctomycetota bacterium; assembly: GCA_021798635.1. The sequence continues at coordinate 2,530 of JAJZGH010000240.1, forward strand.
GGGTCACCGGAACGGGCACCCAAAGTTACACCGGCACTTCACAGTTCGGCACCGCCAATACGCTCAGCGGTGCAGGCGCGCTTTTTAATGGCACGCTTTCGTCGGCGAATGCGTCGAATCTTACAATTAATACGACCGGCAATGCGACATTTGAAGGCGGCAGCCCGCAGTTGATCAGTGGTGGCTTGGGAACATTAAGCGTGACCTCGGCGGGAATTATTCGCGTTGCCGGTAATATCGCTGCCGATACGCTCAGCCTTACCAGCAGCAGTGCCAATGGGACTTCGCCCGCCACGGACGCCATCACAGTTGGCGGATCGAGTCCATTTTTCGTGGCCGCGGATCAACAAAGCTATTTGACCACAAATGCGCTCGGCAGTGTCGATTTGCAGGGAACGGCCAATTTTACGGGCTACCCGGCCACGCTGTCAGGGGGATTCTTTCTCGGGCTTCTCAGCAACGCTTTGCCGACGAGTTTCTCGGTGTCGCAGGCTTCACCCATCGCCGATGCCAATCTCCCCAGGCTTGATCAGTTCGTCACCGATGTTTTTAGCATAGTGACGCCGGCCAGCAATCTAAATCAAATGCCTTACAACATTACCTATACGGGGGCTACCACCGCCACGTCACCGGCCATCTCAGTCTCTGGCCAGAATGATGTGGCGGGGTCGGATCTCTCCCTCCAGGCCGCTGGCAGCGAGATTTCGCTCGGCTCGAGCGGCAGCTCCCTGACGCTTGGCTCGCTTTCCATTAACGGTATTGTCAATCTTGCCGGTACGATTATCACCAATGGCACCTCGACGAATTCTCAGTCGTACACCGGCACTTTAGTATTAAATGGTGGCTTGGTCACTCTGCAAAACACCGGCCGCGGCGCGGTGAGCATTTTTGCCGACATCACACCGGGAACCTCATCGCAACTTGAAGTGATTGACAGCGGCGGGGGTATTATTAATTTTCTTAACGCTGTTGGCACCACACTCAACCCCCTCGGTTCGCTGACCGTCGACGCAACCAATGGGTCGAGCCTGAATATCGCGGGCGGGTCGATCACAACCGATGGTGGCCAAACCTATACCGGGCTCGTTACCTTGGGCGGTAACACCACCCTGATCGACACCGGGCTGTCCGGGGCGGGCATCAATATTGCCGGCCCACTGACGGGCACGGCGTATTCGCTGGCTGTTGATGAAACCGGCAGCGGCATTCCCGTTTCGCTCGGTTCCGCCAATCAAACGATTGCCGTCCGAACGCTGAGTGTCTCAACCGACCCCGGCACGATCAACCTGAACGGGGGAAACATTGCGACCACCAACACGCAGATCATCAACGGCCATACCGTTGCGGGGCAATACTACGCCGGAACATTAAATGTGCTTGCCCCCACCACGCTTTCCGATTCTTCGGGTGCCCCATTTAGCTTTGCCGGCATTGAAGGCCCCTCGGTGTTAACGATTCAAGCCCCGTCGGATGCGGTTGACTTGACGACGCCCATCAATCCCGGGGGAATTAATATTACCGGCAGCGCGATCAGTATTCCGAGCGGCAATGCCATTACGACGTCCCTGGGCCAGGTTTTAAACGGCCCGATCAACCTGAATGGCAATACCACTTTGAGCGATGCCGGTTTGGCCGGAAGTACGGGAATTCAACTTCTCAGCGCCATCAGCGCTCCCGGCGATACCCTCACGCTGAATCAGGGCGGGGGCGTATCGGCCGTGATCGGCAATGGGCCTGCGACGGAATTTAATCTTGGCGGCCTGAATATTTCCCAAGGCAATATTCTCACGCGTCTCGGCACACTGGTATTAAATAATCCCATCAATAATGCCGGTGATCTGACCCTGCTGGATTCACTGCTGTATACCAATAATGGTGGCACGCTGACACTGGCTGGCAAAATAGATATGGAAGGTAATAGTATTCTGACGGCCGAGCCTGCGGGCGGCGCCTTTTCGGCCGATGTTGTATCCAATGCCACCATCGGCTCAATCAATGATGTTGGCGGCGTCACCATCGAAGGGGACAACGTCACAATCAACGGCAGCATTCATGCCGTCGGCCAGGTGCTTCTGCAAGATAACAACACGCTGATGATCGGGCCATTCGGCCTCGCCAACGGCGATTTCCGCCCCACTTCGCTTCTGCTCATCAACAACAACATCAGCGGCGGCAGCGTACTTCTCAATCCGGATTCACCGGTTGTGCCCGGCCTTGGAATTGCCGTGCCGGATGCGGCAACAATTGTATCGCCGGGGGGCCAGTCGGTTTCCATTACCGGCGGCACCGTAACCATGGGTCGCGATCAAAAGTGGACGAGCCTCGGTAATTTAACGATTTCCGGGTCTACGGTATCGCTGGGCGATCTCAACGTTTTAGGCAATCTGGTCGTTACTGCCCCCACGATCAACATGCTGACGCGCAGCTTTGGCTCGCTTTTGATCCCGGGCGGTCTTCATGCCAATTCCATCACCAAGCCGGATGGGGTGGATGTCGTTGCCGGCAACATACTGTTCTCGAGCAGCCCAATAGCGCTGCCCACCGCGGCCCCCGGTGGACCGCCGTTCCCGCAATTTGCCACGCCATCCGGGGGCGGCATCGTACCGGGCTATACAATCCATATTTTCGGCGCGGCAACCGGCGGCCTAACGGCCGCCGATCTGTATTCCACGGTGCTTTCACCGGGGATTACCGCGACGCAGAAATATTATCTTGACCTCCAGGCGTCGGGGCCGGTAAGCACCAATGTATTTGATACCTTTACCACGATTTCGACGCCGCAAATTCCGCAGGTGCGTGCACTCGTCACGCTGTCATCATCGCAGCGGCAGGTTCTGCGGGCTGCCGGCATCAATGCCCGCAATCCGTCGCTCAATGAACTGCTGGCGTTAAGCGATGGGCAGGCGGTTTTCAATGATATTCCCGCGTCGGACGGGCTGCTCATTGAGCGCCCATCGCTCATCGATTATTACGTCACCACATCTCGCTTGCCGTATCACCGCACGCTGGCATTTATCGCATCTTACAAGGCGATTTTCCTCTCGCCGGTCTTAAATCCAAAAACGCACCAGCCCGTGCGTGATAAGAGCGGCCGCATCGAATATCACTCCCTCCGAAATAAGATTCACGATCAGCTTCGTCTGGCGTGGAACCGCTATCACCAAAGGTTCACCACATCCAAAAAGGGCCATGCAACCGCGGCAGGGTTCCGTAAGTATCTGCTGACGAACCCGGCAGAAAAAACGGCTGCGACAGACCTTCGCAATCTCTCGCGGCTTATCTATCAGGCGCACGAGCTGGGGCTAAGCCAAAAAGAATTGCGGCTTTCAACCAGCACAATTCTGGCGGAGCTAAGCCCGGAAGCGCTTTCAAGCCGCCAGTTTGAGCGCGTGGTATTGGGCCCAAAGGTTATGCTGGTGACGAAATAGCAGCCTTGGGGCATTTCTTCGAAGGGTGGATGGCTGGTTGTAGGCCTTGGATCGGCCCATGGAGAATTGGACCAGCGCATTGGCGCCATGAACCCTCGGAGAATAGTCAGGAGGAAAATTTATGTCGGCGGATACCAACGTTAAGTCCATTTCAAAAATAGCGAAGTGGGCAGGCCGCATCATCAGCGCCGTGCCGGTGCTATTGATGGGTTTAGGCGGACTGGTCGTGCTGATTCATCCGGCATTGATGGTTAAAACATTTAATGCGCTCGGATATGCAAGCACGCTGGTGCGGCCCATCGCACTGGTTGAACTGGCCTGTGTGGTTGTTTACCTGGTGCCAAGAACCAATATTCTCGGCGCGATATTACTTACCGGTTATCTCGGCGGGGCGACGGCAAGCCATGTTCGCGCTGGCCAACCGTTTTACCTGCCGATAGCGGTGGGAGTGCTGGTTTGGCTGGGCCTCTATCTGCGCGACTTAAACGTGCGCGCGCTGATTCCATGGCGAAATCGCACGCCTGCCGGTTTGCCGGAGCCGGGGCACGACTGATTTGAATCGTTGGTTTAAGGAGTGGCCCATGCAGGTTTATCCCCATTTATGCCGGAGTTTATCCATCAAAAACGATAAAACCCTTGCTGTGCAAGGGTTTGGCTCACTTTTCACTTTCCCGTTACTGTGAACATCCCAGTAGCTCAAAGGCCCGCCGCTGCAGGGCGGTGGGCATCGCCAACATCGTGGCCGTGGGGCCTTGCTTTTGGTCGCCGGCCATGCAGCATACGTTCTGGCTCTGCGTGGCCAGTTCTGCCAGCAAGGACCGGAAGCTCTGCACCGGCAGCCCCTGCGCGTTCTGGTGCGTTTGCTTCTTGGCTTTGGCCTCGGCCGAGGGTTGCGCCGGCAGCACCGGATCACGGGTACTGCGCGTGGCCGGAATTTCCTCATCGACATAGAGCAATTCCGCCAGCCTTTGCCGCATGTGCCATTCCACGTGATACGCCAGTACGCATAGAAAAATGTGCGCCTTGACGTGATCGGTGGTACGCAGATAAATCGGCCTGACTTTCAAATCCACCTGCTTGAGACAGCGGAATGCTTTTTCCACATTCCCAAGGTCTTTGTAACCCCGCACCACCTCCGCCGCCGGCCAGGACTCGGGTGACTCACTGGTGCGTATGCAGTACAGCCCGTCGAGTTTCG
>JAJZGH010000241.1 GCA_021798635.1 Planctomycetota bacterium
CGCCGCGGCTTTGTCACCGAAGATTAAAAGTCTCAATTATCTCAATAACATCATGGCCAAATGGGAAGCCATTGACGCCGGCGTACCGGAAGCGGTGATGCTTAATCCGCTGGGATTTATCTGCGAATGCACAGCGGATAATATTTTTATCGTGCGTGACGGCCGATTGCTAACGCCCGCGGAAGAAAGCGGCATCCTCCTGGGCATCACCCGGGAAGTGGTACTGGAACTCTCGGTGTCGGCCGGTATTCCAACCCGACAAACCAATCTCACCCGTTATGATTTATACACCGCGGATGAATGTTTTCTCACCGGCACCGGTGCGGAAGTGGTGCCCGTAACCAGCGTGGATAAACGCCTGATCGGCGATGGGAAAGTTGGGCCGATCACCCGGCAGCTTACCACTCTATTTCATCATTACGCCCGCACCGGAGAAACAACAGCCGCCTATCCAACGCCCCCCGCACGCGAAAAGCTCCCAACCGGAGTTTAACAAGGGCACAATTCCTCAAAGGCATAGCAACACTGCCAAAGGCAGTAGAGACCGAGCCAGAGGTTTTCATGCGAAGAGGAGTCGGGAGTTAGGAGTTAGGAGAGTTTGGACGCGCTGGCCCTGCTATTTTGCTCGGCAGGTAAAACTGCCCGCTGTCACCTATAACCTGTAACCTGTCACCTACCGTGACCCACGGAAAAGGTGTCAGGTACCTTTAAAGTGACGTGGCGGTGGGAGTTAGAAGAGCAAGGAATCGCGGGCACCGCCAATTGACACGGCAGATAAATCTGCCGGCTAACATTTACTGTCCCCTGTAACTGTAACCTGTAACCTGTAACCGAGTCGTGTGGTTTTATTCCGCGTGGAAGACGATTACAATATGGTTTGATGGATTTTGTTTTGTCCGCCAATGGGATCATCTGATCGGACGAGAAGCTATGCCGATATCGCTTGAAATTATGCCGCTGGAACCAGTCGTTCCACCACCGCCACCGCCAAAAACCATGGTGGTGCGCTACGGCTATCTGAAACTTATTGGGGAATTTCAAAGCGATGTTAAAGAAAAAGTCGGATGCGGGTCGCGCATGGTGGTGCGTTCAAGTCGCGGCGTAGAAATGGCGGAAATGCTGACAACCGTCTGCGGCAACGGCGGGTGTAATAAATCCATCACGCGCGACAAACTGCTGGATTATATTGACCAATCGGGCGGGAAGGATTTTCCGTTTTCGGACAGCGGTCGGGTTCTGCGCGTGGCCACCGCGCAAGATATTGCGGAGCAAGCTCGCCTGGACAGCCAGCGCGCCCACTACTTGAAAATATCCCGCAGCATGGTGGAAGTGCACCGCGTGCCAATGAAAATGGTGGATGTGGAATTCCTCCTGGGCGGGGAAAAGGTTGTCTTTTATTTTATCAGTGAACACCGGGTGGATTTCCGGTCCCTGGTTCGCGATATGGCGCATCAGTTGCATGCGCGAATTGATCTGCGGCAGGTCGGTGCACGGGATGAAGCCCGGCTGGTAGCGGATTATGAAAAATGCGGCCAGCACTGCTGCTGCAAGCAATTTCTCAAGGTGCTTACGCCGATTTCCATGCGCTCCGCCAAAGTACAGAAAGCAACATTAGATCCGGCGAAAATCAGCGGCCGTTGCGGCCGCCTGATGTGCTGCCTGCGTTATGAAGATGAAACCTATGAAGATTTGCGCAAGCGCTTGCCGCGAAAACATACACGGGTTCGCACCGCTGAAGGGGAAGCATGGGTGATGGACGGCCAGATTCTGACCCAGTTGGTGCTGGTGGAATATGACAATGGCAATCGGGCGGCGGTGCCGATGGAAGGTATTGAGGCTTTTGACCTGCCAAAACCCTTGAATGCCGAGGGGCGGGCCAAGCAATTTCCCGGCGACGGAGAAAATGTCGCCCCGGAGTTACCGCGCCCCGGCCAGACCCCGCGAAAGCCCGGCGATCAGGCGAATAATCGTCCTGCCGCAAGCCCCCAAAATAGAGCGCCGACGGCCCCGCCGCACCGCCAGCTTGATAAGCCCGGCAGGCCACCGCAGCGCAACCCCGGTAATAATAATGCCAGGGGCCGAGGCAAAAATTCCGGCAATCAAGGCCCGCAATCTCAACATTATCAGAAACAACAGCCGCCGCCGCCCAGACCGTTCCCGGATTCAAATGCGCCACCGCCTGAGCCACCGGCGATTGATCCGGGATAATTATCCGGAACCCCAGACGACTGCCCCATGATGCCGATCGCCCATAATTTTCCATCCATCATGATAAGGAACAAACCCATGCCCAAGTGGCTTCTTAAAACCGAACCGGATGATTACAGTTTTGAGAATCTGCTGCGCGATGGCAAAACTGTCTGGGATGGCGTTAATAATAATCTGGCGTTGATATACCTGCGGCAAATAAAAAAGGGTGACGCCCTGATGGTTTACCACACCGGCATGGAAAAAGCCATTGTGGGACTGGCGGTGGCGGCATCAGACGCATACGCTGATCCGAGAGGCGACAACCCAAAACAGGCCGTGGTGGATATTAAACCGGGCGCAAATCTGCGCTGTGCCGTCACGCTGAAGGCAGTCAAAACGCAACCGCGCCTGGCAAAATGGGAATTGCCCCGGCTTGGCCGATTATCAGTTATGCCGGTACCGGAGGAAATCTGGCAAATAATTCTAACCATGGCGGAACAGCCGTCGGCAAAGTAATAACTATGCCTCAATGGAGTGACAATGCTTCCAAACCGGGAAAAACAATCCTGGGTGCTTTCCACAGCACTGGTCATAATTCCAATTTTGCTTCTAGTTCTGGCGCTTTGGCTTTGGCCGCAGATGCGCCATGTGTACCGGCTGCCGGACTCCGCAGTTTCCACGTATCAGAAAGCGTTGGATCACGCGGTACCGCCGGGGAGCGGGCGCGTAACGCGCACAGCGGTTATTGAGCAGGCGCTGGCTGAAACACTGGGCCAATTAAGCGATGCTGCCGCGCTGCCCGATTCGCAAGAATCCGCGCCTTTACAGGATATGCTGCGAGACAACGCCCAGGTGGGACGATGGGCCGGGGCGGTGATGACCTTTCCGCGCTCCGGGCGTGTGGCCTTGTTCAACTGGGGGTTACGCAGCGCGAATTTGCCGATTGTCAATCACGTGTTTTCAAGATGGTCGGTCCAGCGCCTTGCCGCCCTACGCGCTTTAGTAAAAATGCCCGGCCCGTTCGCCGATGCCATGATCATGCGGCTGTTACAGGACCCGGTTTTTGTCGTGCGTTTAGCGGTGATGGCGGCACTTTATAATCGGCGGCCCACCGTGGCGGAAATGGCCCTTCTGCGGCAATGGGCGGCAGAGAAAAACCTGGGCGGCTTGGCCAAACCCCGGCGCTGGAAAATGTTTCTGTTTGGTCGCGAGGCGGTAAATGCCACACCGGTACTCTACCGAATGAACAGGCAAAGCAATCTGATTGACACCCGACAATTTGCCGCGGCACTTTTAGCGCGATGGAGCCTGCCAACACCCTTACCGGCCAAGGCGGACAAAGAACCGGTGGAAAGTCCCGCAGCATTCATGCCGGCGGCGATAGTTCATGGCAGTGCAACAGCCGATCGGGCGCGGCCAAAGGTGGGCATGAAGTCGGTGCGAAAAGCGATGACCGAGATGGGGCGTGTCGGCGCGTTGGCAAAACGGGTGAAAGCAACTTTAGCGGCCCAGTACCGCACCCTGATCACGATGGCGACTGCCATGCCCTGGCAGAAGCAGCTATCACACATTATGGCGTTCAATGCTGCGATGTCCCGATGGATTTATCTTATTGCGCAACTTCCGCCACAACAACGGCAAGCTCTGTTCAACTGGGCTCGCTCCCGCACACAGGATGTGGAACTGATACGACTGGTAATGTCACAAAACCCCGGCCAGCGATTACGCGCCGCCGCCGTTGCCCCAAAATTGCACGGCACCCAGCGCGTCTGGCTGGTGCAGCGCCTGCTGACGGATCAAAGCGTTACGGTGGAACTGACCATGCTGCATGAATTATGGACTCTGCACCCCTCCGCCCAACTGCGGAAAATGTTAATTCACTGGACCAACCTTGAACCCCTCCCCAAAGGCCACAGCCCGCAGGTCATCATCTTCAACGGCAAAAAATATACCGTGAACCGCACCATAACCCTGAGCCGCTACCGCACCGCCCGGCGAATCGGCGCCCTGCTGCTGCAGCGCTGGAAGAGACCGGCCCCCTAGTGCCGCTACGTCAGGTACGCCATCGTCGCCGTTGCTCGTAGAGCACCGGATGATAATCCGGTGGTTGATCCAATGCCGCCAACCCACCACCGGGTTGTCACCACGGTGCTCTATCACGCGATGTTGCCCCGAGCGGCCAAAAATCGTCCCGGCGCGCCGGGATCGCAAACCGGCCATTACTCGGACAGGCTCCCTGGGCAGTCCTTCCCCCCGCTTCCTGCTGTGAATTAATGTTTTTCACGCTCCGCAGCTTCGCGTTATTTTGGACGGAAGTTATCATGACCGTTGGGCGGGGCCATTTTTCTGGGCAGCGCCGATATAACACTAAGTCAGGCAGAAATCACAACGTTTTTTACCGTCGCGCCAAGAGCCGGTCAGAGATTTTTTTATCCTGTGTTCCACCACCGGCAGAGCCGGCGGCTATGTGAAGTTTCCTCACACCGCCGCGTTGCCCGGAAATATTGCCGCAGCCTGAGTGTATCGTGTTGTGACATCGGCTCGACCGGACGGCGTTGCTATCGTAATATTGCATTTATTGTTTCTCGCAATTGTAAACACCGGGACGGGCATCATTGTCCTTGGAAGCGAACAATATGGTTACGGTTATTCTTTTTGTCATTGTGCTCGCGCTGTTCCTGACAGTTGCGGCAGGTGTTATTTTCTGCATCTGGATATTCTGGGCGGCCGCGCGGGCGATTCCAAAAAAGTTTCGGATGCGTTGGCCGTGGTTGATCTGGCTATTATTGCTGCCGTTCCAATTCTGGCTATTCAGTCAGGTGTTGCCATTGGTGACTCTGCTTCCATTGACACGCAGCTATCGGCGGTTCTTCAAGGCAAACAAGATAAGCGGCTGCGGCGACTGCGGTTTCGGACTGGCCGTGGCGTACTGGCTTTTAAGTTTGTTAGACCTCCTGTTTCTCTGCCAGCCACTGGGGTGGATGCCGTCACACCACTCGCCAATTTTCTACACATTTTCCATAGGCATAATCACCGCTACCGTCCTCGGAAGGGCCGTCGGATGGGTTCTTTTATTATTTCTGGCTGTGCGGATGTGGTTTCTGCGCCGTGCTGTGCTTAGCATCCAAGGGCAGCCAGCGCCTGCAACTAGCGAGCAGCCGGCCAAGCTGAGGCTGCTGGAATCTCGGCGCAAAAAAATAAGCATTGGCCTTTTGGTGGCAATCGTGGTCTTGCTCGCGGCGGATCAGGCTTGGATACATGTTTGGCGGATAATTCCCGTTCGGCGCGATACCACGTACCTTCTCGGGCCAATAAATAAAGATGGTGGAGTCGATTACCTTGCGGCCCTTAATGCTATGGAGTCAAAAGGCGTTACGTTAAACAATAACGCGCTTCCATTGTTGATCGAAGCGGCCGGCCCGAAATGCTTCCATACAAAATACGGTGACGGAAAATGGGTGATGCGGAAGATCGGGATGAAAGCATTCGCCAAAAACGCCAAGAGCCTCATCACATTTACGCATTGGAACAAAAAGCATCCAGTTCTCTTGCCAAAAACACAGGAAAAGCATCCAAAATGGAGCCTGGAAAGTCGGCTTGAAAATCGGCTCATGCAACACCCATGGACGGCCGCGAAATATCCGGCGGCTGCCCGGTGGATCAAAACCAACCAGCGAGCGTTACACCTTTTCTCCCAGGCGATGAATCGGCCTCGCTATTACATCCCGCTATACAGCGCTGACAGCTTGGTTGTCGGGATCAATCGCCCGGATCAAGCCATAGTGCCGTCGCTGTGTACGGTAGCGTGTGCGGATGCGATGTTCCTCCTGGGCAATCGAGACACCGCGCAAGCCCTGCGCGAGGCCCGTAATGTTCATCGGCTGGCCCGGCTGGTTTCGCAGCCCCCCGGAATAACTTCCTACCTGTTGGCAATTTCCTTTGATACCTCCGCATTGGCACTGGATAGGGCTTTGGCGAATTCCGGCCAGCTTTCCGAACCGCAATTGCGCCATTTGCTGGGGCGTCTGAAGAATCGTTCACAACTTCCCCCGCTTTCCACCGTTCTCAGTCGCGAGCGCTATAGCGATTTGGATATTTTGGAGCGCACCGATCGCGGCGGCCTGGCGTGGGCAATGGGGCCGTCCCCCTTTAACATTCTTCAGCAGTACCTTCTACCAGTGAACTATCCCCACCTCATGCGGGATACCAACCGGCTTTTTAATATAACCGCAACTGCCGCCAAGGTCAGAAATTTCCGCAAACAACTCTCTGAGCTCCACGCCTCAGATAACCGCTTCAGAGCCTACTCGGGCTACGAGAGCATTCGCATGGGTGGAACTATTCAAGCCATTCGCCCGGTGGTTTTCGGTGGTTCCACCGCCAACCTCGTGTTGAAATCACTTTTTGCCCCTTTGGACGTTTGGATTTCGGCTTATAGCCTTAACGCCGTACCGGTCGCTTGGTTGCGAGGCAAGTTGATCCTGTACCGTCGGCTCACAGAACTATCAATCGCGCTGGCAAGTTACCACAAGCTCAACGGACATTATCCGTCCGCAGTTTCACAACTTGCCCCGCGCTACATCCGTAGGCTGCCTCGCAATAACTTTACGGGGAAACCCATTCACTACAGGGTGTCACCTTCCGGGGGCGGCTACAAGCTCTCCTGTACCAAGCCGGCCGTGACGTTCGGATCTTCAACGTGGAGCTTCGGTTCGGGCCATAACTCCTTCAAGGCAAAAAGGATACAAGTTCGCGGCGGCGACTGGCCGAGGCACGGGGGAAAATAATGCGGTTTTCCAGCTCTGCATCGCTGGCCACATGTGCGCGCTTTTCGCCCCTGCGTTACGCTTCTAAATGGAGCAATATTTACACCTGATCCGCCAGCCAGGCGGCGATTGCGGTGGCTGGTGTGGATTTCGTCGGCAGGGCCGCATCGCTTAGCAACAC
>JAJZGH010000242.1 GCA_021798635.1 Planctomycetota bacterium
GGAAGTTTGGTCACCAATATCAGCAACACCGCCGTTACCACTCCGGAACCAGCGACTTTGGCGCTATTTGCGGTTGGTGGATTGGCCCTTCTGGCGGTTGGACGCCGCAACAAATCGCGGGCCTGATATAGCAACTTAAGCCAGACACTTATAAAAGGCCGCCATGATGATTCATGGCGGCCTTTTTCATGCGCGATACCGGGCGAAATATTTATACATAAATACGAATTTTATTCATTAAAAAGCGGTATAAGCTGTCCTGCAAAAAACTTTAACATTTTGTTAATTATTCCTTGACATGGCGCTATTATCGGGTTATATTCCATATAGGTCTTGGAGAGACTAAGGCGAAAATTCTTGTTTTCGGCATGTTTCCATCAAGGCAGCGATGTAGATGATTTCAGTCTGTCGCATGTAGAAGTAAAAATGTGATCATAGGTATCCAGCCCGTTGTAGTTCGATGAGCGGCCAATGATCTGAAGTTATTATCTCATCCTTTTATTTTGGAGATGGTTATGAGAAAGTCAGCACTGTTCGGAATCGCGGCAATGGGATTAGCAACGGTTGGGTGTGCCAGCGCGTTTGCTACGCCTACATTGATGATAACCACAACCAGTGGATCAACTACCGAGGCATTCACAGACGTATCCGCAATCCTTGGTGCCGGCTCTTACGCAGCTTTGCCAGGAACTTTCGATGGCTTTTCCTGGGGTGGCATTTTAGAGAAAATTGGATCGACGCAAGTAACCACCAACCTGACATCGGTTTCCACGTCCAATAGCGGCAACAATACAATTAACTTTGCGGTTTCCGCCAGCGGAATATCCGGCACCGGCATTGTATCGATGCAGTCCTCCGGCGGTGTAACGGCAACCGATGCGAGCTCGTTACAAACTGCGGACTTAAATGGTTCGGTATATTCCGCCGCTTTGGTGTTACTTGGACGACAAGACTCCGGCAGCCTTCCCATGAACTCTGCCAGTAATCCAATGATGCCCTCATCTTCCGTTGCGTTTAATTCCTCCGGCATGAATTTGACGGGATCCAGCGCGACCTTGACTGTTACCAATTCACTGGCTCTTACACTTGACCCCAGTTCTTCACTAACGGGCGGTCTTTTGACCACAAACTTGGGCACCACCACGGTTACCACACCAGAACCCGCTACGGTGGCGCTTTTTGCTCTTGGTGGATTGGCGTTGCTGGTCGGTGCGCGTCGCCGCAGCCATAAGGCTTAAATATTCCGCCTAACTAATGATTAATAAAACAAAAAGACCGCCGCATAGTCGCGTCGGTCTTTTTTTATTTGATGCAGCGATTCGTATGGTCTGACCGCCATCCAGAAGACCACCAGTCGACTGAGGCCGTTGTACCACAGGCATCTTGCCTGCATCAGAAAGCCGCTAAAAGCCGGCGAGGCGGTTGCGCCGGTGCCGGCGGGACATTGCAGACCCATCACAACCCCAGGCATTACTGAGATAGGCTATCGGGATCGCGGGGAGTCTCAATAGCAGATAATCCCACTTCATCCAGATTGCGATGCCCTACTACCGTGCCGTCATCCAGAGCATTGCGCTGCACGATTTTGAGTCTGGCAAAAAGCTTTTTCAAATCAAGAATACTGCCCCAGGTAAACCAGACGGTAACGGTAACACCGATGAAAAATTCAATAAACACATAGCCGACATAACTGAAGTTCACCCACCAGTGCGTGGGCCAGGGATGGATAATATTCCATATCACAATAACAACGAATGCCAGGAACCAGCCAAAGCGGTAGATAAACAGACTCCACGAGATTGCCAGATCACTGGTTGTGAAGTCCTGCGTAATGCCCATCAGGGCCTTGAGGGATATTTTCCTGGGGATTAAAGCCTTGGCCGCCGCCTCTTCCGGGCTGGCATATTGCCCCCGGTGCAACATCTGGTCCAGATTAAACGGCTGTCGATACGTCATAATCGATAGGCCAAGATAAAAACCGATCGCGGTCAGAATTGAAAAAAACCAGATCCAGTTGCTGTTAAACGGAAAGCGATCCGGGCGTATACTCCAGTTTAATTGCGGCACATGCGCGGAAATGGTCGCCAGCACGCCGCCGACACTATGCAGCAATTGCGGATGATCGTGTAACAGCCAGGGGTACAGATACGGCTCCCATGATCGTTGGAGAATAAAACCGCCAATGGTTACCAGCAGACCGCTGATCATTGCTCCCCAGGCCCCGGCGGCGGTTCCGCGCTTCCAGTAAAAGCCGCCAATGATCGTGGCTCCGGCTCCGGAAAAGATGGCTGCGGCCAAGGCCAGGAACATCATGATGTACTGTGTTTGTGGGAAGAATGCGCTAAATAAAAAGGCGAACACCGCCACGCCCACCACGGCCGTTCGCAGGGCAAATAGATGCTGCCGAGTTTCCATGGGTCGCCTGCGCAGCGGCACCACGACATCCTGAATAAATATGCTGCCCCAGGAGTGCATCATGGTAACATCGGTGGATATTTGCGCAAAGAGCATGATCGCGGCGAACATTCCTTTTACCCCGATTGGCAGCATGAGGCTCAAGGCCACCGGCCCCACCAGCTGTGCGCGAATGGCGGGGTTATGCACAGAATGCAGAATGGCGATGACTTTTCCCGCACCCGCCGAATAGAGCGAATAATGCAGAAAACAGAAGGCGCACATAGCGGTAACGGTCAGCAGCAGCGTGCGGGCCTCATTGCGCCAAGGCCCTAGAATGGCCCCCATTTTCTGCTCATGGGCGTTAATCGCTGCGGACCGGAAGCCATAGCCGGCCTGCTGACTTTGCCAGCCATAGGCGAAACCAAAAATCTGAATCGCCATGTACCAGAAATTGAAGCTGCCAATTTTCGATTCATCAAACGGATTGAACATGGATTCGCCGGCGGGCCGCTGCAACATGCTGTGCGCTACACTCGACCAATGGAAGGTCATCAGCAGAACCACCACCACCACGATATAAAATATCATGGAAATAAAACCCGCCAGGCTGTCAACCACCATGGCTGTAAGCTGCCCTCCCATGGCCGTCAATACCACGCCTGGCGTCAGTAAAATCACCATCATAAATAAAAAGCTGGGAACTGCATGACCCAATATATGCACTACCGGCGGCAACCCGCAATAATAAATAAAGAACCGCGCCCCCACCGCCGGATAAATTCCGTAGGCCACAATCCCGGAAAGAAATGCCAGCGAACCGGCGAACACGCGAAATGATTTGGAATACCGAATTTCAAAAAACTGCCCCAGGGTCATAACCCGGCTTTCGCGGTAGCGGTAAATTATAAATCCGGACAGCAGGATAAAAAGCCAGACTGCGTTGTTCGCTAATATCCAGAAGTTATAAGCCGCAAAACCGGAAACGAAGAAAATTTCGAACTGGCCAATGACATTGGTAATTCCAAAGACGGCTTCATTACTGGCGGTGGCCACCAGGTAACGCCCGGCCACGCGACTGGCGGACATAAAATCCGCAACGCTACGCGTATATTTCTGGGTTTTCACGCCGATGATTGCGGTAATCAATACCGGCACCGCCAGCATGATCCAGTCCAGGATTGACATAGCCATCACCTCGAAGCGCAAAACCAGCGTTGCTGTGTGCCTGATCTCTGAGACAAATTTCCAAAACCGCCGTAAGGAGATGAATCTTTAACACACCTTGCCAATTATTGCAATATAACAGTGCTCTGTCACGCCTAAATATTAGGATTGATTGGCCGCAAAGGCTCCAGATGCAAGGAGTAGCGGCGAAAACCGGGTCCGAAGACCCCTTGATCCGTTACGACGCCGCAGATGGGGCGTTTGCGGCCAACCCGCAGGGCGGGGGCCAGGAGGCCGTGAGCTTTGGCGCTCGTCGTCAATGTATGTACCCATACACTTTCCTCCTCGCTTCGCGCCCACAGCCCCCTGGCCCTCCGTCAATCCTAATATTTAGGCGCGACAGAGCACGAGCAGAAAATTATTGTGAAAGCTTTTCCGGGGCCAGCCGCGGACGCCACGTTGAACCTGCGGGGGTGTCTTTGACTTCTACCCCCAGCGACATGATCTGTTTCCGCAGCAAGTCGCCGGCACTGAAATCTTTCTGCTGCCGAGCCGCCACGCGCTGCTCCATGAGTTGCTTAACTTGCCTCTTAGTATCATCCGGCACGTCTTGCAAGACCGTAAAAATAACCCCCAGCACATGATCCACCTTTTTAAGGCTATGCAACGCTGACCGGGCCTGGGGGTAGGCGATATTTTTCTGTTTATGCAGGGCATTGGCCCAGGTGAACAACGCGGCCAATGCGCCGGAAACGTTCAGGTCATCGTCCATCGCGGAATTAAATTCCGTCAGCATGTGCCGATCACCCGGCTCCAGTATCGGATCATGCGCGGCCTTAGCACCGCCACCCGGCGCGGCAAAATCTCCGTCGCCGGAGGCTTCATCCACGGCCGCTACCGCAGCCGTTAATTTTTCTGAAAAATCCCGCAGGGTTGTGATTGCCGCAGCCGCTTCATAAAGACTTTGAATGGTGAAATTCAACGGTTCTCTGTAGCGTGTGCTGATCAGCCCCCACCGGATGACCACCGGATCAAAGCCCTTGGCCATAAGATCACGAATGGTAAAAAAATTCCCTTTAGATTTCGACATTTTTTCGCCGTTGACCATTAAATGCCGCGTGTGCATCCAATATTTCACAAACGGTTTACCCGTAGCCCCTTCCGATTGTGCAATTTCACATTCATGGTGCGGATGAATATTATCTTCTCCACCGGTGTGCAGATCAAACGTGGGCCCCAGGGCGCGCATCGACATGACACTGCATTCAATATGCCAGCCTGGATAGCCGTCGCCCCACGGGCTGGGCCATCGCATGATGTGATGTGAGTCCGGCTTCCAGAGGAAAAAATCCGCTGGATGCTTCTTGGCGGCCTGCTGGCTGGTTCTGCCACCGGCCCCGTGTGATAACTGTTCAAGAGAATTACCGGAAAGTTCGCCATAGGCGGAAAAGCTGCGAATATCATAATAAACCACACCGTCGGCACCGACATACGCATGCCCACGGTTGATTAGCAACTGGATCATGTCAATAAATTCCGGAATATGCCGGGTGGGTCGCGGGATAATTTGTTCTTTTGATTCTTCGGTTGCGGCCGCGTCATAATCCGCCACCACGGCTAATCCCAGCAGGCGGGCATCATGAAGAAACGCCTGGGCAAAATAATCGGCCACTGCAAATGGATCATTGGGATTTTCAATCAGGGCTTTGCCTGATTTTTTGGTCTCCTTCATTTTTTCCACAGCCACTTCCAGCTTATCGCGGCCTGCGCCATCGGCAAGTTGATCCTCGGTCATGTGACCGACATCCGTCATGTTCATGACATGGGTTACCTGTGCGCCACGCAATTCAAGATAGCGCCGCAGCACATCAGCAAATAAAAAGGCTCGAAAATTCCCGATATGCGCATAGTCATATACCGTGGGGCCGCAGCTATAAATGCCGATGCGGCTGCCGGAAACGAGATCTGCCGGATCTGGGCCGGGATGCAGCGGGGTAAAATCCTCAAGCTGGTGATGCAACGTATTGTACAAGCGGGTGGGCATGGGTGTGTAACGTTCCTTTCGCCGATAAAAGCGTAATCCTGCACAGCATTCTATGCGGCTTTTATGAATTTAGAAAATCTATTTTAGAGGAGCCTGTCTTGAGTTTTCGCCGGGTTGCGATCCCGGCGCGCCGGGACGATTTTTGGCTTCTCGGGGCATCGTCGCGTCATAGAGCACCGTGGTGATAACCCGGTGGTTGGTTGGCGGCACTGGATCAACCACCGGATTATCATCCGGTGCTCTGCACTTAATGACGATGGCGTACCTGAACACGATGGTACAGCCGCGCCGCAGAGGGGCGGAACAAAAAGCACAGCGCCATGCTGCCGTGCCGCTGAAATGCCCTGGCTCAAACGGCTGAATCAAGGGGGGGCGGGATGAAGCTGCCGTAAATGACGGGCCGCCTGCAGCGCCTGTGCCAGGAGTTTATTCACTGATTTATGATTGGGGCTTAAGGCAATAACCGTGCGAAACTGTTCTGCGGCCTGATTCGGGTGGCCATGAGCCAATAAATCCCGACCGTAAAAATAATGCGCCTGCGCCAGGCGCGGATTGATCTGCAAGGCCTGCCGATAAAGCGTCATAGCCTGCTTCCAGTGTCCGGATTTATCCAGCATGACCGCCAGATTATAGCGCGCATCGGCATTGCGCGAATTGCATGCGACAGCATCACGGTACGCCTTGATGGCAACGGGTGTATTACCCAAATGGCTTTCCGCCAGCCCATACGCCAGATACAGTCTGCTGGAGCCGCGCATCAATTGTATGCCACGCTGCAAGTCCCGTATCGCCATGGTCCAGTTTCCCTGCTGCTCATAGCAATAAGCCAATTTGACAATGGCCTTGCCCTGATACGAATCCACCATCAAGGAGGCCCGGAAATAGTTCATGGCCCGCTTCACATGGTGAAGTTTTTCCAGATACAACGACCCCAACAGATAATTCGCCAGCGGATCCTTGTCCTTCGTCAGCTTCAGGGCGGTCTGGCAATTGGCAATTTCCTGTGCCATGTGCCCATGGGCTTTGTCATGCAGCGCCAGCGTTTCATAGGCCTTAAAGCATTGTTTATCATACTTCAGTTCATGCAGCCATATTTCAATGGGAGGAATATAATTCAGACATTGGGCATAACTTACCGCCCCCAGTACCAGCAGCACGACTGCGGCGACTCCAACCGCCAATGGGTTTTTAGAACCTGCGGCCGCGATCGCCGGTGCGGCCGCCGGCGTGCTGCCCGCCGGAATATTTTGCCCCGAAGATTGCAGGCTTTCCAAAGCGATCACGCCCACCTGAGTCAGCAGCACTATTAAGCTCATGCAACCCAGATAAAAATAATGATCCGCCACAAACGTGACGGCCATGCCGGCAAAGGGAACAAATCCCAGGGAGGGAGAAATCATGATGCCGTAGATGGCAACCGCCGCGAATAATCCGCGCCCACATCGCTTTTGCGCAACAAAACAAATTACCGCGACCAAGGCGGCGGTGATAGGATAT
>JAJZGH010000243.1 GCA_021798635.1 Planctomycetota bacterium
GGATGAATTGGTTGCCATTGAACTGTTACTCCTTTTGGATGTCCAAAAAAAGCGAAACGGGGACGTCCCGGCCTGTCGGCAGAAACGTCCCCGCTGCACACTAAGCCCCCTACTGGCATTGCCCCACACTACGCGCCCCACTTTCACGCGCCCCACTGACCACTTTTCCCCACTGGCCCGCTATCCACTTTACTTTTTTTCATTGCGCGGTTTTCTGTAGTCAACACGCCGCCAGGAATCACGAACAGCCGGTCTGGCCTCATCCCACGTCAAGCCTTTTTCTCCCCGGCGCTTTTCCCAATCACGCGCCAGCATTGGCTCACTTTCTTCATAGGTGCGATCGTGGTAATGCACCCGCGATTCCCAGCCATACTGATACGCCGGCCCGTATTTGTCATACGTGGCACCTTTCGCGATGTAAGGCCGCGAGGCATAAGTGGCTCGCCAGAAGCCGTGCTCAACAGTTGGATCAATATCCTCCGCCAAAGCTTTACCGGCCAAGCCACCAGCTACGCCACCGATGACAGCACCGGCGGCCCCTCCTACCAGTGTGCCCACAGGGCCGGCTACGGTGCCAATGGCGGCACCGGCTGCCACGCCACCAATTACGCCTCCCGTGACGGTACCCACGCCGGTTCCCACCGGATGGGACCCGGCCGCGCCGCTTAGCGGATCACGATTCGCATCATGCTGCGACTTTTTCATTTCCTCAGTTTTTTCTTCTTTTTTCATTTGCCAACTCCTAGACAAGGCAATAGGGGTAAAATTATGCCCACAGAACAAATCCGTGAATGCAAACAACTAACGAAATATGAATATGCAAACTTCATGCCAACAGCGGAATTGTTCCTTGACACCCTCTGGCGCTTATTCAGGTGCAACATGGCGATGATCCGACTATTCCCTGATGAGTGGATTCCCACGGCAAAAGGACCTGACCGGACAAAATGGCCAGGACAAATTGTCCGGACCACACGATTATGGGCTTTGAAAACGCGATATTAGTACCAATTTATTGGATATTGTTGATACGGCACAGAAATTGCATGAAACGGTGGGGCGAGAGAGGAAGGTCCGAGTTGGCATTAACGTTAGGAAGAGAGAAGATAAGGATCAGTTATGCGTGAGGTCTTATCGGAATTTACACCTCGGCCGGACCTTCCGTTGTCTCAAACATTTCAGAAAAGCGGAAAGGTGAAGGAGGCCATGGCGGCCTGCGCCCGCGATCTTTCCACCGCAAACCAGACTTTAAAGGAAAAACTCGCCGCGCACCATGCCGCTGATGGCGTGCGGGAAGCACTGTCTTCCTGCGAAAGCGTTGAAGCCACGGTTCGCATTTGCGCGGAAGAACTGGAGAGATTAAGCGCGGCCGTGGCCGAGGAAATCTCCACACGTACCGACCTGGAAGAAAGATTAAAAAGAAGCGAAGTACAAGGCGACCAGCATCGGTTTCTGGCATTTCATGATGCACTTACCGGCCTGCCCAACCGAGCCTTATTTACCAATCGTCTGGATCAGGCTTTGGCCCAGGGGCAGCGACGCGGTCGGCCCTTCGCAGTGTTATTCATAGATCTCGATAATTTCAAGCAAATCAATGATACGTACGGGCACGATGCGGGAGACAAGGTTCTGCGCATGGTCGGTCAGCGTCTGCAGGCGTGCGTGCGGAATGAGGATACCGTCAGCCGCGCCGGTGGCGATGAGTTCGTGTGTCTGTTGATGGAAGTCACGCAAGAGGCCGTCATTGCCGATATCGCTCAGTGCATGATTAACCTGGTGTCAAACGCAGACGAATTGGCCGGCGCTAAAACAACTGTGAAAGCCAGCATTGGCATTGCAATGTGCCCCCGTGATGGCGTCACAGCTGAGACGCTGGTGAAAAATGCGGATAGCGCAATGTACAAAGCTAAAGCCGACCGCTCGGGCTATTGTTTCGCCAGCAGTCTTGCCCAGGCTCAGAGCTACACCTGGGAAAAATCGGGTAATACCAGCCAGGATGAGAGAATAAGTGGAGCGCTGCGAATGCGTTTGCCATAACTCATTCCCCGTCGGCACCTATTAATAAGTTGTTATGGCGTCGGAAGATCCCCTGTTGTGATCCGGTTGGTATCAAGCGTGACGTCGCCGAATTGCGACAATACGCGGCCATCGCGGATGGAAGCATCGCTGTTCATTGTGATATCCGAACGGGCGAGAATATTTCCCGCAAAAGCGCTGTCCGCACCCAGCGTTGCCGAATCGCCCACCTGCCAGAAAACCGCCCCCTTCACCCACGTGGTGGCACCCCCATTGATCGAAATAATCGAGGAGTTGTCGGCGGTGGTCAGTGTGGTGCCAATCTGAAAAATGAATTGGGCGTTCAGGTCATCCTGGTCTTTGAGCGTCAAGGTTCCATTGAGCGTGGCCCCTTCGGAAAACCGATAAACACCCGGTAACAGCGTCAATCCGCCGAGATCCTGCCCACTGAGGTCGTGCGTTAATTGCATCGCCGCAACCGTGTCATAGGCGGTGTTAAGATCTGTATGGGCCTGCAGGGCCGCGTCGTCCGCGGCACGCGTCGTGTGCGGCGGTTCTACGACTCCCGGCGGAAATCCCACTATCTCAGGGCCGTGGCTGGTACCGATATCTCCGCCATGAACAGCAGTTCCGCCGGCATTTTCTACCGCAGTATAGGCCAGTACGGCAAAGTCGCCCGCTGAGCCCAAGGTAATGGAAATGGGAGCGGACTTAGGCGCGGCGCCGCCCGGGGGCACGACCAGTAGAACAAGTGTTTTATTCTTCATGGCAAGTTCTCCGAAAAGCCGCCAACCTAAGCAGCTTTTGTGAATATGGGCATCGTGGTTAAGAGAACAAGCTGGTTGTTGCCTGAACGGGAGAGGCATCGGAGCGATCCATTTTGCGGTTATCCAACAAGGTACCGCGACAATCGCGCGACATGCGGTGCTATGCTCAAGCACTGCTGAAATCATCATAGCACAAAAGCGCATACAGGGTGCATTTTGCAAGGATTTTGGTAGCGCAATGAATGTGAGCCACAGATTTTACCGATTCGATTAACGTAGCGTACCGACCTCACGCGAGAGAAAAAAAACAATTTGGAGGCCCATAACGGAATGGGCCTCCAAATCCGAACGGGGGATGGGAAAACAAGCTGTTGTTATTCGCCTTGAAGTGACAAGCTTTCCACGTCACCCGTTTAACCTTTTTCAGACGCACGCTTCCTGCAGAGCCAGCTCATTGATTGGAGCCTGCGCCAAGAGCGTGAGTTTTTTATCGCATTGCTCCTCTTCCTTTAACGTCAGTTGCAGAAGATCCGCGGTTGATTCGTCCCGCAGCAGCAACGCAAACGCCCGGACCGTGCCATAAGCCGCCATTTCGTAATCCTCAATTCTCTCAGCGGCGGCAATAAGGCCTGCGGCGCGGTCTCTCATTGCCAACGGTTGCAAACCGCTCGTCAACACGGACCACTCCGGAAGGTCGAGCAGGCGACACTCCGGTGGATGTTATGCAAATGCGATGCCAAGATGTTAAAAGATCCCGAGTGCCCCTTCCACTGACGTGGTGCACTGGCTCATTTACGCTGAATTCTCTGCAATAACAGGCCCCGCACAG
Source organism: Planctomycetota bacterium (assembly GCA_021798635.1). The sequence continues at coordinate 3,613 of JAJZGH010000243.1, forward strand.
CCTGGGGCGCCCCGAATATTGGCGGGAGGTTTCACCCGCACTATCAGCCGGCCTGCGCCGACAAAACGACAACATCTGACATTATGCCTCGGACAAGTTGTCCGATGGGTACACTTACCAGTATGAAAGACTGGTAGGAGAATTATGCATCTCTATGAATGTCTGGGGGCGCCCGAGCGGCGGCACACCGGTAGCGCAATAGTGGAGAACGCATTTGTAACATTCAGTCTATGTTATCGATCAAAGCCGTCCCCTATTATTACCGCGCAGACTGTGTGATCGTATGCTGACCCCGCAGAGCAGGTCTGGCTTTGTCCCTTCTCCAAGTTTTTTCGTGGCTGTCCCTCCTTATTAGCCGCATGACGCTTTTGTTCGCGGATAAGCGCCGCATTGGCCGTGTCAACTTGGCGTCCTCCGCCAGAATGTCGCGATGATGGGACTGCGCGAGGCACGCTTAGGTACGCTGACACGGGAAAATGACAGAATTCTGAAAATATCGGCGCGGCACGCGAATTGCATTGTTATTCATGCGGGGGCCACTTGCAATGCTTCTCTGGAATGTTGACATGAGTATGTCAACATGTGATGTTGCCAGGGGGCTGAAGGCCGCCGATGCCCGCTAAAAAGGAGTCGGTATCATGGGATTGATTCTTCTGATTATTTTGGTTCTGTTGCTGGTGGGCGCTTTGCCGACGTGGGGATACAGCAACTCCTGGGGTTACGGCCCCGTCGGCGGTCTGGGATTTATCCTGCTGGTGGTGATCATACTGCTGCTGATGGGTGTGATTCCCGGCCGATTTTAATGTGTCCGTCGGCTCAATCACGCGTTGTAATATTGCGGTGCACCACAACATTACAAATCGTGCACGCCGGTGGGATATCTCAGGCATTTTATCCGTGTGTTTAATTGGTTGTTGCCAATTACACGGATGAGAGCCAGAAAAGCAATTACGTTGCGGAATATTCCGCACCCGACGTGTTCACGTCGGGTGCAGCATTCCAGAACGCAAAAAAAAAGGAAAGCTCAGATGAAGACTACTTATACAAAACTTGGAATGGCTCTGGCGGCTGCGGTCGCTTGTGCCGGGTTTATTTCCAGTTCCGGTCCGACCGCCCAAGCACAAATCGTACTGACAGCGGCCAGCCCCGTGCCAACGGCCGGCTCCGTTGCCGGTACGTTTGATTACACCTATTATGTGGCGTTTGGTACTTCGGGAACCACCTTGCTCGGCGCAGGGTCCACCAATCAAGCCTTTGTCAGCCTGGACTTGGGTGGAACGGCCGCCCAACTGGTGTCTACTCCCACCTTTACGCTAAGCAACTCCGGAGTAACCGGATCGTTTAGCGGCCCCGCGGATGCCACAACCGATGGTGGCACCTATAAGTGGGTGTATACGGGCGCAATGTTTGTTTCATCCGGTACGGAAGGTTTGGGGTTTATCACTGTGGTATCCTCTGACGCCAGCACGGTGAACAGCCCAACGCTGAATTACATGTCCCAGGCCGCCGACAATGTGACCATTTCCAATCCCAATGGCCAGACGGACCTCGTGCAGAAGCAGGTCAATGTGCCCTCTAACGCGATACCGGCCGGCGGTACTGCTCTTCCGCTTCCTGCGGCGTTTTGGCCCGGGCTTCTGACTCTGGCCGGTATGGCTGTGGTCGGTGGCCTGAAGTTTCGTCGTAATACGCTCTAAATGAGTTCACGATGAATGAGTTCATTATGATGAATCCATGATCTGACTTACATCAGCCGGGAATATCATTCCAAATGGTATTCTCGGCTTTTTCTTTGCTTTGTCAGCGCTTGGAGTATAGAATGATAGAAGGTTGGGGCACAAGTTACCGGACAGGATGGGATGCACGTGCCAGCTCGTTGTGTTAGAGAAACGCTCGCCAACTTATCCATTTATTCCGCGCCCGACACTTTGGGGTAAGAAAGACATGAAGCCTACTGCTCAATATGAAATTCTCGTTATTGAAGATAATCCAACGCAACGTGCCGCATTGGAACGGATCCTGACCGAGGCGGGGTACAACGTCAAATTGACGGACTCGGCCGAAAAAGCTTTGCGCTTTGTTGAAGATGGAATTGACTGCGTAATCGCCGGCGTGATTTCCGGAGATATTTCACGCATTAATCTTATCGCCCACTGGAAAACGTATTTTCCTGAAACGTCACTGCCTCAGATTCATGAAACACAATCCGCAGCGTCTCTGGTTGAATCCATCACTCTGGGGGAGAAACACGGCGTACATACTCTTGGGGATGCCAAACTCCTGCTGTCTAAACTAACGGCGCTTGTACAGGCCTGCCAGCAGGATGCTAAGGCCAAAGCCGTGAAAGAAGTGGACGGCTCTAAAGATGGAATGATAGGGCGGTCACCGGCGATGTTGGAAGTTTTCGATTTGATCGCCCGCTCCAGCCACGCCTTCAGCACTGTGCTGATTCTAGGGGAATCTGGAACCGGCAAAGACCTTGCGGCACAAGCGATTCATCGAAATTCTCCCCGCAGCGCCGGACCCTTTATCGCCATGAACTGTGCTGCCATGCCTGAATCCCTGGTGGAAAGCGAACTATTTGGCTATGAAAAAGGTGCCTTTACCGGGGCTACTGGTACACGGATCGGGCGCTTTGAAGCCGCCAGCGGAGGCACGTTATTTATTGATGAAATCGGAGATTGCGCGTTGCCCCTGCAGGCCAAGCTGCTGCGCATTTTGGAAAACCGGGTGGTCACTCCTCTGGGCGGGCATCGGGAAATTAAAGTCGATACGCGCGTGGTGGTAGCCACAAGCCGGGATCTACCGGCGATGGTGGTCAATGGCCAATTTCGCGAGGATCTCTACTATCGCCTTAATATTATTACGATCCGCATGCCGCCGCTGCTGGTGCGCGCTTTTATCGAACGCGTGAACATACAAAATCAATGCATGATCGATTCTATTGATTCGGCCGCCTTAGCAGTCCTGCAGCGTTACCGTTGGCCTGGAAATGTCCGGGAACTACTGAACGTCCTCGAGCGTGCCATGGTGCTTTCTGATAAGTCCAAAACCACGCTCTTTGTCAGTGATTTTCCACCCGGGATCGTCGAGCCTCCGGGCGGATCAACGGCAACAGACCCCGCGAATGCCCTGAACGCCGCCGCTCCGCTGTCCGGTAAAACCGGGGTGCCCCTGACGCTGGCCCAACTGGAACAACAGGTCATTGACGCGGCGATGGTCCGTTTTTCCAATAACCGCACAAAAGCCGCCCATGCCATCGGAATCTCGGTACGCACCTTGCAGCGCAAACTCGCCCAGCGTGAGGCACCCTCTGTGGTATTACTTCGTGCAGAATTCGACTGATCTCCTGCGACGAACCGCGTCGTCCACACCGCAGCGACTTATACGGCGCCGCGGTGACAACCCGGTGGTGGGTTGGCGGCATGGGATCAACCACCGGATTACCATCCGGTGCTCGGGAAGAAGCTCCGGCGGCGATTGCGACGG
>JAJZGH010000022.1 GCA_021798635.1 Planctomycetota bacterium
GGGTATCCCATGAAGTTGGAGCAGTAAGCGCGGCTGGTGGCATTAACAATCGCATTCATCAGCGGGTTGGCACACCAAAACGCACCCGACCGATGAAATGCGGTGTGAATAAAGTCCGCCTGAATTTTCAGAATGTCTTTCCGGGAGGAAAGTCCGTTAATTTGCACATACTGAAAACCGTTGTACGCAAAATTTGGGTGATACGTGAAGGGTTTATTATTAGCTGGAATCACCGTATCCGTCTGGAACGGACCGGTGTAGGCGAATACAGAAATAGGCTTGCGGTTTACCGTGCCATTGGCGAACAGCCGTTCGCCGTAGCGCAGCACCACCGGCACACCGGGCTGCCCCTTTGCCGTAAGCGTGACCCAACCCGACATATTCTGCGGAAATTTAACCACGAACACATGCGGCTCCGGTTCGCTGACGGACACCGGGGCGAGGCGTTGCGTCACTTCACAGGGCGGCATGAGTTGCGCTGTAAGCCGACCAGTTGGAGCGGTCACGATGTTGGCATGGGCGAGGGTTGGCATTGCCTCATCCGGATGATTCCAACCCTTTATTTTTAATGCAGCGTCATACACCTCGCCGTTGTAAATCCCATCCGCAAGTCGTGGGCCGGCGGAGGCTTGCCAAGTGGAGTTGGTGACAAGCCAAGTTGATTTACCGCTCACCGTTCGCATCAGTAGATTCATACGCACCCTTGGCCAGGCCCGCCAGGAGGCATTCTGCCAACCCCACACATCGCGCTCCATCACGTTATACCAGCCGTTGCCCAATTCAATGGATACGACGTTGCGCCGGCCTTTCCGCAGTAGTGGGGTTATATCAAAGCTCTGGTACGGCACCGTCTTGGAGTAGTCATACAGCGTGGAATACAGGACGCCCGGACCGACCTTATGGCCATTGACCAACACCTTCCAGTATCCTAATCCGGCAATATACATATAACCGTGCCGCAGGTTTGCCGGCACGCGAAACACTTTGCGAAAAATCGGACACGGCTCTTTTTGAATCCAACTTTTATGGGAAATCTTCTTCGGCAGCGGCAAGCCGTAATAGGCGTTATGCGGTGCGTCGTAAAACGCATTGCTGATCTTGTGCTGATAACTGACCCAACTTCCGCGCCAATCGCCGGCCTTCAGCGGCCCGGTCATCCAGCTTGCAGGCCGGCTCCATTGTGATTTCCATCCGCCGTTGCCCCAAACCCGCACCCGCCAGTAATAATGAGTGTACGGCTGGAACGCCGGGCCGTTATATTGCGGGAGAAAATCCGGATTCTCCGGCACTTTGCCGGAATCCCAGATCAGGTCATTGTCGCCTTTGAACGCCATCGGCGAACTGGCAACCTGTATCTGATATTGGGATTGATTAAGCAATGTATCTCGTTGCGGCGGCGTCCAAGTCAGACGCGGATGACGTTGCTCGATACCCAACGGATTGCCAGACCAATCGCAGCGCAGCCTGAATGGAGCGTCCGCTGACGAATGTGCAAAATGATTGGGTATCACCGGTCGAATCTGATCCGCTTTGGGAATTTGGTCGGCGATATTATACGATGTGGGTCGTGACACCGACGCGTTCGCATGGTGTAATGACACCACTGAACCACAAACGCCGATTAGAACGACCCACAAATGAGGGAGACCAAGTCGATTTTCCATTAGAAGGTTCCTTTTAAAACCCCGCCAATGATTTACGGCGGGATCATAGCGCCAGAGAATTATCGGGGTAGTCAGAAAGCCGCCCATTACTTGTACAGACTCGCAAAACTTCGGCGGATGTTGTCAGCCCTTCAGACCGGACACCTGCGTTCCTTTCACATTGAGAATCTCCATAATGCTTGCCGGTGGCTGCCGCTCCTGGCAGCACAAATCCGACTGACGATCAGGCAAACTATAGCACTGCATCGGATGTTATGGATAATACTTCCAAGTCGCAATTTCCGGACGATTCTCGCCGGCTTCCACAATGCGTTCAATTAACCGTTCACGAAGATGTGTGGTGATTTCACGCATGGAACGACGATGGCCGACGAAATTCAATAACACGTTGTCATCCGGCCACCGCGCATCCATGCGGCCAATCATATTGACCAATTGATGGGGATCGGCCCGGTTGTTGTAAAGCTGGTAATCCTGATAGTGCAGGCTTCCGGGATCGCTTAGCGGATTGGCCTGTGGAGCCAAAGCCACGTAAGTCCATTCCGGCGTTCGCAAGGCCCGGGCAATTTCTGACTCACTGATTTGTACCAATACCTCATTGCGCCAATTAGCACGGGCATTTTCATCATGCAAAAGGGGAATAAAACTGCGCCCCTGCATACAGGATGGTATCTTTACGCCCACCAAGTCCATTATCGACGGCGCAATGTCAATCATGCTCACGAGTTCAGTAATGGTCTGCCGATTGTTGAATCCCGGCCCCTGGATCATCAACGGAACGTGAATGGAGCTTTCATGCGGGCTGCGCTTGTATTCCTCGTTTCGGGTGCGGAAATGGCAACCATGATCACTTAAAAACATCACGACGGTGTTGTCTTCAAGATTTTGTTCTTTGAGTGTCTTTAAGATACGACCCAGTGAATCATCAATGGCTTTAATATCTCCATAATAATTGTTCATCTCATATTGCCAGTCGCCGGGGAAAAACCTCAAATCTTCCGGCACAAAACAACTGCGGAAAAGCTTCTCGTAACCGTGCGGCGGAACAAAGCCAAAGACATCGCCATGCTCACATTTATAATTCTGCTGATGCGGCTCGAGTTGCGATAACACCATAAGAAATGGTTTATCATGCTTTTTCCGCAGGAATTTCTCCGCTTCACCGGTAAGAAAATCTACACGATAAACATCTTTGCCATAATGCACGGGGCGACCATCGTTATCCCAGAACTGACTGTCATAGGGCTGCGTACTGATTTCCGGACAATTGGCCGCCAGCCATTGGCCGGTAAAGCCGCCGCGATATTCCGGCGGCACCGCACCACATTCCGCCAGGTTCCACCCCGGGGCCAGATGCCATTTACCAAAATAGTTGGCACTGTAACCGGCTGGTGTAAGTTGTGTTGCAATGGTCCGGGCGTCCCGGTGCAGTCCCGGACCATTTTTCCACACGCCGGTGGTCGTGGCGTACTGTCCGGTCATCCAGCAGGATCGGGACGGCGCGCACAGCGGTTGGGTGGTGATGAAGTTCTTAAAAACGGTGCCACGACGATACATGGCGTCCAAATTAGGCGTAAGCCCCTCCATTGGATTGCAGCCCGCGGCACAGATGCAGTCCCAACGAAATTGGTCGGAATGGAAAAGAATGATATTAGGACGTCCACCCGGTCGTCCGGGCACCGGTGCCGCAGTGGGTGACGCCCGCGTTTCCGATACGCTGATTGTCGGGGCCGCCGCCGCCAAAACCGAGGCCAACAAAAAATCCCGCCGCGTACCATTGGACGGCGGCGCGGCCTGCGGGGCTTGGGATACTGAAACGGACCAATCATTTTCCGCTTTTTCATTTTTCATTATCGTGTCCTCATCACAAAACAATTCTTATATGTTTATTTCTCGGTGCGCGGGAACAGCCGATCACTGCGCATCAGGAGCACTTTGTTGCCGTCATTGTATCATACCTTTTCCGTGGGTTGTGATTCCTGCGGCACCCAAGCCCAAGAGGCAAAATTGATGGCCGGTGCTGCGCAGCGCAACCCAACATCGTGGCATCGGACGATTCGTCCGCTTTATTGATGGCCGCACGGAGCGTAGCGCCGCTACGATCTAAAATGTTCCCGTTTGAACGCCGCCAGATATTCCATGCGGAACTTTTCCGCCGCCGCGGAACTCGTTAAACACGCATCCCACGGCAATTCGGGACGCGGGCCGATTTTTCCCAGCGGCACCGGCGGCAGGTTGTACTGATATTCCCGAGCAAGCTGACTGAACCTCCGGCCCCATACCTTTTCCTTGCCATCGGCGGTGAATAAACCGCTGAACCGGGTAACATCCGCCGCCACAGGATCATCATACATCGCCCAATTCAGCCACCCGCAAACCAAGGGCGTGGAGGTTTTAACTTCCCGGGCACAGAAATCGGCTTGTTGCTGCTGGCTAGCCGGTACGGGAGGGCCGAAATTCGGGCAAATACCACCGCCGTACCAGCCGAACTCAGCCAGCACGGTCGGCAATCCGGGAGCCGCGGTTTCCTTCAATATTGATTCCAGAAAGGACAAATTAGCCACTTCCACCGCTTCGGATTGGTAGGTAAATCCGCCATCGGCCAGCGGATAGCAATGGATTTCCATGAAATCCAGCAGCTTGGCCTGCCGCTGCGGACGGAAGGCGGAATAAACATCCACCGGATTGGGAATCGCCGGCACCGACCACTGCACGAGGCCCACGGTTACCAGCGCGTCAGGATCCGCCTGTTTAATGGCGTCCACCTGTCGGCGGGTCCATTGATCGGCCACATATTCCCTGAAGTGCTGATAGGCCAAAAGCGCGGAATCGCCTGGATTATCTTTTGCCGGGGGAATCGGTGTGGATTTATTATTCCATTTATTCCATAGCGACTGCATCGAAGGAGTATTCCAGTTTATGGTGGGTTCGTTGGCCAGTTCATACGTGAGAATTACACTGCGGCCCTTGTAACGGCCGGCCATCAAATGCCAGAATTGTACCTGATCCTCCACCACCTTGGGATCGGCATATTCATCTCCGCGTTGCCAGATCGGAACTTCACTTTTTGGCCGGCCCTGCCAGGTGGTTAATCCACAGACCTGCACATAAATGCCCGCCTCTTCTGCCGCCGCCAGAAACTGATCGAATTTTTCAATGGCCGCTGGATCAAGCACCCCGGGCCGCGGATAAAAAGACAGGCTGGTAAGCCATAACCGCACCGTGTTGAAACTCAAAGCTTTGAGGGTTTTTAAATCTTTAAGTGCGGCGCGGGCGTCAAACTTTGCCCAGAATCGCGGTGTCCAGCCGTTGCTGGCGCGGAAATACATGGCTCCTATGGGAATAAAGGGTTCGTTTTCTCCCGTTACCAGTCCACGCCATCCCGCGCGCACCCGCACCTTGGGCAACGCACCGCCATCGGCCACCGACAGCGGGTCCGCATGCCGTTCTGCATGCGGTTGTCCGACCTGTGCGTCTAAACCATTCCATGGTATTGTCAGTGCCCCGGCCACACCGGATGCCGCCAACATACAAAAATCTCTGCGACGCATAAGCAAATTTCCTTTCAGCAACACATAATCCCTCAACGCCATCTGACCGGTTGAGATTGGTTCAACCGTGGAGTTCCGCGCGTTGAAAAAATCGTCACCCACCGCGACACAAGCAAACTCAGTCTTCTCCCGCAAAATGCTCAATGTAAAATATCAATATGCCACGCGGTCCGTCCGATAAAGTAATGGGGATTAAAAGATTAGTCAAAACTGCACATGGATGTATGCACCGAACAAGCCACCATGGACCAGTCATCGGCACCAGACCACCACTGCCATGATGGCCATGGCGATAATATCCCCAACGCAGAACCGCAGATTGGCCGCACGGGGATCTGGAACATCCTGAAAAAATGACAACACACGACCCGGGGGCTGAGCATCCATGCCAAGTGTCACTCCGATAGTGTGTCACTGTTCACTATTCATCGGTCATTAAGAGAATCGCCGGTGCGCATGGCTCAACAAGGGTCGTGACCGACGCCACCGGCAAGCCATTACATTTTCGGAACTCCACCTGTAGCTGCGCCATCGGCAAGCAGTATTTTTAGAAAAGGTCTCTATTTCGCAGCTTGTTTCCGCGATGCCGGTGGTGCAATCGTTTGACCAATTGCCGCTTGAACGAGTGCCACAGCTTTTGCGCTGCCGCTTTTACGGGCGTAATATAGTGCATTGCGGCCCTTTTTATCTTTCAATTTCGGATTCGCCCCCGCTTTCAACAATAGCGCCACCATCGCGGATGGATGTTTTGCCAAGCAGGCATAATCCAGTGGTGTCATGCCGTAGCGATCGGCAAGGTTCACGTTGGCCCCGGCATTAACCAACGCGGAGGCTGTCCCGATGGAACCGTAGTACGCCGCATTGACAAGCGGCACCAGGCCATTGGAATCTCTTACGTTCGGATTTGCTCCGTGCTCAAGCAAAAGGCGCACGGCCCTAATTTGCTTCGCACCGGCGGCGTATGCCAGCGCATCCGTTCCGTCCTTCCCGGTCGTTACCAAGTTCAGCTTGGCCCCGGCTTGAATAAGGGCACTGATCGCCCGCAGGTGGTCGTATCCCGCCGCGAACATCAATGGCGTAAGCCCAACCGAATCTGGAACGTTCACCTTCGCCCCGTGCCGAACCAGCAACTCCACTATCCGCCAATCGCCGGATGCTGCCGCGAAATCAAGGGCGTTCTTCTTATGCTTTTTGGCAGCGACGAGGCCCACGTCGGCCCCGGCATTGACCAACACTTGTACAACGCGGAAATGCCCTTCCGAGGCCGCTAACATCAGCGGCGTCTGGCCGAGGTTATCGGTGCCGTTCACAGGAGCACCATGCCGCACCAACAGATCCACCACCCGCGGGTTGCCGCCCGCCGCCGCGTACTCCAGTACTGTCCATCCGTAGTTTTTCGGCGCGTGGACATTGACACTTGCGCCGGCGGTGACAAGAACCCGGGCGGCGCGGAAATGGCCATAGCCGGTCGCGATCATCAGTGGGGTGCGCGATAGGGAGTCGGTTGAGTTGATCTTGGCCCCGTGGCGAACCAGCAAATCCACGATCCGCCATGCACCCTTTCGCGCCGCAAAGTCAAGGGCATCCATCGCATATTTGCCAGCGGCCTCGAGGCCCACCTTGGCTCCGACATTTATCAACACTTGCGCTATGCGGAAGTTTCCAGCCGATGCGGCTATCATTAATGGGGTTTGGCCCAACGGCCCGGCGGCGTCGACGTTGGCTCCGGCTTTGACCAACGCTTGCACTATTGCGGCGTTGCCGCCGGCCGCAGCTCCCATTAACGGCGTGGTCCCCTGAAGATTTGTGGCGTTTGCGTTGGCACCGTGCTGAAGCAGCATTTCGACGACTTTTGGATTGCCGGCCTGCGCGGCGTAATCCAATGCATCGGAGCCAGCCTCTCCCACTGCCGTCACGTTCACGTCCGCGCCAGCCTGGATCAGGGCCAAGACAGCCGTAGGGCCATTCATTTCGGCGGCGGTCATTAAGGGCGTGAAGCCCGAACTGTCGGCGACATTGGCTTTTGCCCCATGGGAAAGGAGAATTTTGACAATTTTCCCGCATCCCGAGGCAGCGCCCATCTCAAGTACGCTGGCGTCGTTGGCGCTGTGGGCGTTCACATTGGCTCCGGCCCTGAGCAGCGCCAGCACATCCCGGACATTGGCTTTCGCGGCCGCTACCATTAACGCGGTTGCTCCCAGCGAATTTGCCGCGTTCACGTTCGCCCCGTGGCGGATCAAGAGGTTAAGCATCTTCGGTTGCTCGTGCTGCGCCGCAAAGAGAAGTGCGGTTTGGTTTTCTCGCGCGGGTGCGGCCGCTCCCACGTCCGCCCCGTGTCGCAGCAAAAACTTGGCGGTGGCAATGTGGCCTTTGGCTGCCGCGAGCATAAGCGGCGTTTCGCCGAAGGAATTTCGACCGTTCACGGTAAAGTCGGTGCCTGCCTCGGAAAGCAGCAGTTTTACCATCGCGACATGCCCTCCAGCGGCGGCCGCGAATAGTGGCGAACCGACGTGCGGATCTTTTGTATCGAGTACCGCACCATGTTGGCGGAGCAGGCGTAAGGCCGGGTAATTACCGGAAAATACCGCGAGGGAAAGTGGCGTCTCCCGTTGGCTATTGGCTGCGTTAACGTTCGCACCGTGTTTAACGAGCCACCGGACTGCGGCCATATTGTCGTATTGCAATGCCGCGATTAGCGGAGTCATAGCCGGATTCGGACCGGGGTTTATATTTGCGCCGGCTTTTACAAGTTGATCCCAGGTCGTCACACCAGCGGTTCCGGAGAAGGCGTAGTCAATCGCGGTCCACCCGTTGGCATCGGAGTTGACCTCCCGCTTCGTCGCGCCGGCGAGCAGCAGCTTTACTATTTCGCTATTGCCGCCCATCGCCGCATAATCCAAGACGGAATGACCTGATTTATCTTTTGCCAACGGGTTGGCCCCGGCGTGCAACAGGGCCGTTACACCCACCAGATCACCTTGGAAGCCCGCGTGCATCAACGGCGTTTCGCCAGTGGGATCGGATTGATTCGGGTTCAGGCCGTCAGCAAGCTGGGCTTGGTAGGAAAGCGGTGGATTCCGTTGCACCCACATTTTCTTCGCGGCGTAGTCAAACGTCAGTCGGTAGTTCCGCAGAAATCTGCCGCCGACCACCAGAGCTGGATCAGTAAATTTCTCCTGCGCCAGTTGCCACGGGCTGGCTGCAATAGCGCATACCTGATCGGGGTGATCAATTCGCTGGCCGAAGATGCTGACAGTCGCGTTGTGCGTGCCGAACATCTGCCCACGCAACTGCACATCCCGGATAAATTGGATGAAGTGCTGCCAGTTGACCAGCATCGGGTGTTTATGGATAAACATCGGCATGAGGCCCGCTGGGAACGTGGTGCCGGTGTCGGGGCAAATCGGAACGTGCCTCCCGTTAACCATACCGCTAACAATTGGGACGCCGAAGCGAAAAAAAAGCTTGGCCGCTCGGGCACCGCTTTTAGATTTAGTTATGTTGAAGGCAAGGTGGATCGCACAAGCTACGGCATGTGCGGGCGGGCAGAAACTTTTTGGGTTGTAAATAACGAGGCGAGAGGATCTGTAATCAATAGCAAATGGAAATTGTCCGAGAACATCTCCTCCGATGGAGCCGATTTCGATTTGGTGCACCGGATTTCTAACCTTCGAAAGCCCGGCGGTTCCAATACAATCGTTCTCGAAGATAATTGGGCCGAGTTGGAGCCGACTGATTCTTCGGATATCAATCCGGTGGCCCTTCCACATCATGTGCAATTGCAGTGCCACCGGCAAGCGATATTGGTTCGCCAGCCGCCGATCGATAAACGACGCCCTTGCCCCGGTATCAATAATGAACCGCCCTAAAAACTTGCCGTTGATTTTTATTGCGGATGTGATCGGAACGCCATTTACGAGGGTAAATGGTATGGAAACCTCGGCTTTGCCCTTTGGGAATATCAAAATATCCGCATGCCGCGTGGCCGATGCAAGGGCGACGGCAGCGGGCGTATTGGCCTTGATTGGTACCGCATGTGCTGCAAGCACCGGCAGTATGCACAGAACCCCACCGATGAAAATAGCGAGCCGTCTCACGTGGACTACCATTGCACGTTCCTCCGCAGGGTCATGCGTCGTGGACGTTCGCCGCAGACGCCACGCGACAACCGCCGATCAATCTAATACTGTTGGCATGATAATCCCGAAGTTCCCCCGTTGCCACGCGGCCATGGCGGTGCGGGGTTTTTACGCTTAAAATGCGTCGACTTGATTGCTGGACGGCCGGATCAGGAAAGTCATGGCGCATGACTGATCCGGTCGATGAAAGTACGCCATAAAGGAAAGCAGAGCATGAAATTCGAAATTCCCGCCAGTTGCCGCACGGAGCCGATGAAGGTACTTTTGACGGGTGCCGCCGGTTTTCTCGGATCACATCTGGCGGAAGCGCTGGTGGGCATGGGGCATGACGTAACCGGTGTGGATTCCCTGATTACCGGCGCACGGGAGAATTTGCGGAGCCTGGAAAATAATCCGCACTTCAAACTTATTGAACATGACCTGGCCGCTGGCCTGCCGGCCGAGGTTGCCGCCGGCCAATACCAACGAATCTGGCATCTGGCCAGCCCGGCCAGTCCGGTGGGATATGTAAAGCATCAGGTGACCACATTAAAGGTTAATGCGATGGCAACGATCTCGTTGCTGGAACTGGCGGAACGCTGCAAAGCCCGTATGTTCATCGCTTCAACCAGCGAATGTTATGGCGACCCACTGGAACATCCGCAGCGGGAAACCTACTGGGGACATGTGAATCCCGTGGGTATGCGCAGCATGTACGATGAAGCCAAGCGCTTCATGGAAGCCGCCACCATGGCCTATCATCGCGAGCGCGGCGTTGATACCCGCATTGTCCGAATTTTCAATACCTACGGCCCCCGTCTGGCGATTGACGACGGGCGCGTGGTCGTGGCGTTTATCAAGCAGTCGCTGAAAGGCGAGCCGCTGACGGTGCAGGGTGACGGTTCACAAACCCGATCTTTATGCTATGTGGAGGATGAAATTCGCGGTTTTATCATGCTGATGGAATCGCAACCGTATCATTTGCCGGTGAATATCGGAAATCCCGATGAAGTCACGGTGCTGCAATTGGCCGAGGAAATCCGGGAGCTGGTCGGATCGAAAAGCGAAATCATTCACATGCCTCTGCCGCCGGATGATCCACGGCAGCGCTGCCCGGATATCACGCTGGCAAAAAAACTGCTGCAATGGTCGCCGACAGTGCATCGCCGCGATGGCCTTAAACGGACGATTGAATATTATCGAAAAAAGATTCAGGCCTGAGTTCCGCTGCAAGTGCTGAAATATTTTCTCGGTTTCCTCTGCCGCCGAACACGCCACCACCGGCAGAGCCGGCGGCTATGTGGGGCATGGTAAGCCGGATTTTGCGGAAGTTGTTGACGGCCCGTTTCTTAATGTCCGGTACTTCCGAAGCCGCCCGTACCGCGGGTGGTTGATGACAGATGCTCGGGCGAATCCACTTGCTGCCAGGCGGCGCGCGTGACGGGGGCGACGACCATCTGGGCGATGCGCATGCCGCGGGTTACAGTAAATAGCTCGGAACCCAGATTAATCATAATAATTTTAAGTTCTCCGCGATAATCCGCGTCAATGGTGCCGGGGGCGTTGGGCAACGTGATTCCATTTTTTAACGCCAATCCGGAGCGCGGTCGAATTTGGGCTTCATGGCCATCGGGAATCGCCATGACAAAACCGCAAGGGATCAAGACACGTTGCTGCGGAGCAATGGTAACCGGCTCAACCACTGCCGCCTGCAAATCCATGCCGGCACTGTGAAGCGTCTGATAGGATGGATTATCCAGTCCTCTGCCGTGGGGCAGCCAGGCGATTTGAATGGTTATATGATCGTGCACGTGCCAACTCCAGTTATCCAAATGACGGGCGACTTGAAAAATTATTCCACCAACGCTAGCCACCGGGAGAATACTTCCCCCGCGAGGCGTTCCAGCGATGCGCCATAACGCGGCCACTGATTCACAATTTCCTGTCCTGATATTCCCGCCTGATCCAATTCGGTGCGAAATTCCTGAATCATGCGGTCAATCTGGGGATAGGTCAGTTCCAGATGACACAGCAGGCCATAAGCGTTTTCTCCGTACCGAAAGGCTTGGAGAGCCGTTAAATCAGACCGCAACAGCGGGACGGCTCCGCCGGGCAGGTCAAAAATATCGCCGTGCCAGTGCATGGCCATAAAGCTATCCGGCAATGCATCAAACAGTTTATCTGCGCGGGCACCGGGCAATTTAGAAACTTCATGCCAGCCAATTTCTTTGCGCGGTCCGGAAAATACTTTGGCTCCCAGTGCCGCCGCCAATAGCTGACTGCCCAGGCACACGCCCAGGATTGGCTTGCCATGTTCTATCGCCCGTGTAATAAGTTGCAATTCGTCTGGAATAAAGCCGTACTGGGTGTGTTCATAAACGCTCATGGGGCCGCCCATGACAATCAGGCCGGCAAAGTCGCCCAGGTCATCGGGAACGCTTTGACCGGCAAAGACTTCCACGGTCACAGACGCGCGGTTCGCGCGCTGCAAAGCGGCGGCGATATTTCCCGCGTGTTCACTTGCCGCGTGCTGAAGAATCAGAATTTCGCCGTTCACAAAAGTTCCAGTTGGCATTACCGTGCGGCAACGGAGGCCGGTTCCCGCGTCTGCTTCGCTGCGGCTACATTGCACTCCAGATGCGGCAACGGATATTGCCGGGTGAATTCGGCAACCTCCCCGCGAATGCGGCCCAGAGTTTTTTCATCACCGGCGCTCGATGCGGCGCGATCAAACCATTCGGCGACTTTTTTCATCTCCGGTTCTTTGAGGCCGCGGGTGGTTAACGCGGGCGTGCCCACACGAATACCCGACGTTTCCATGGCTTTGCGGGTATCAAATGGAACCATATTCTTATTGACAATAATGCCGGCTGCCTGCAACCATTGTTCAACGGCCGCGCCTGTAAGATTGGCGTCTTTCGTGCGCAGATCAATGAGCATGAGATGATTGTCGGTACCGCCGGAGACCAGACGATACCCACGACGGGTTAATTCCTCGGCCAGCACTTGCGCGTTCTTGATAATCTGCTGACAATAGATTGTGAATTCCGGTTTTAGCGCCTCACCAAAGGCGACAGCTTTGGCCGCGATAATGTGCATCAAGGGACCGCCCTGCAAGCCCGGGAATACGGCGGAGTCTATTTTCTTCGCCCAGTCCGCCTTGCACAGGGTCATGCCGGAGCGCGGGCCGCGCAGTGTTTTATGGGTGGTGGTGGTGACGAACTCCGCATGGGGTACGGGGGACGGATGCAGGCCTGTGGCGACAAGCCCGGCAAAGTGCGCCATATCCGCCATCTGCAGCGCACCAACTTCATGCGCAATTTCCGCAAAGGCCGCAAAATCCCAGACACGGGGATAGGCGCTGGCACCGGTGATAATTAATTTCGGTTTATGTTCCAGCGCCAGCTTGCGTACCTGAGCCAAGTCGATGCGTTCGGTTTTGGGGTCCAGTGTGTAATGCACCGCTTTGAACCATTTGCCGGAAAGATTCACGGACTTGCCGTGCGTGAGGTGGCCGCCATGATCCAAATGCAAACCTAGAATGGTATCACCCGGGGTCAGAGCCGCCAAGAATACCGCCTGATTGGCTTGAGAACCGGAATGCGGTTGAACATTGGCGTGGTCGCAACCAAACAATTGCTTGGCACGATCGCGGGCAAGATTTTCAACAACGTCCACATATTGGCAGCCGCCGTAGTAGCGCTTACCGGGATACCCTTCGGCATACTTATTGGTTAACGGCGTAGCCGCGGCGGCCATGACGGCTGGGGAAACGTGATTTTCGCTGGCAATAAGTTCCAGCGTGGATTCCTGCCGCCCCTGTTCATCACCAATGGCCTGCCAAAGTTCGGGGTCCTGCTTCGCGATTGGATTCATCTGGGATACCTCAATTCCATCATTCGTGCATCCTTTGCACGTTAAGAGGGAATTATAGCCGCGGAATGCCTCCGATGCGAAGAGGTTTTATTAGAAACTCACCGCCGCACCAACCATCAAGGTTTGCGCCATTTGCTTTTTATCACCCATTTGTAATTCATAGTTGGCAAAGACGGTTATACCATGGCAAATGCTGCCATTAACCCCCAATCCCATTAAGGCTGAATCGCGTGAAGGTGAACCAGTCTGATACGCAAATGACCCTCCGCCCAAGCCATTGATACTGGAGGTTATGTCCCGGCCCGAATTCAAGAATTCATGCTGCCAGTAAGCATTGAGGCTTACATTAAGAGTTGGACGGGTCATGGAGGTGTTGTCCTCAAAATAGCGCGTTGACAGCACGGTATATTGGCCTTGAAAACCGATGAGACTGCGCAGAGAATCAACATGCTGTTGACCTACCGTCAAGGCAATGGGGCTGCCGGTTTCAGTGAAGCTCCCGATGTCGGCGTGGGTATAACCCAAGCCGCCGGCAGGCCCGATTTTTAGCTGAGAAGTTATCGGGAAGAGGTATCCGCCTAGTGTGGCGGCATCGTATTGATTGCCTGTGGGTTCACCCGTAACGGTGGCCGCAGAATTTGGGATACTGATATTGCGGTCAATTTTGTAATCGTTATACGTGTACGACACCAGGGCATCGACGAAAATATTTTTTTGGCTATAGCCGACGAAGATACCGGGGGAGTAACTTTCGGTGCTTTGGCGGGAACCGGCAGAATCCAAGGTCGTGCCGGAGTACAACCAGTTGAACATCCCACCGACAAGCAGATATTTGTTGAGCCGGTAATCCACACCGGTTAATACTCCGCCGCTTTCAAGGTGCTGTGCAGACTGCGTATCGGTGGTTTGCGGCAAACGGTCTAAAATCAATTCACCGGCGGCAAAGCCGGACCATCTTCCAGCGGCCTGGCCGGAGGAATCTGTATC
This sequence comes from Planctomycetota bacterium, assembly GCA_021798635.1. Next base: position 14,197 of record JAJZGH010000022.1, read on the forward strand.
TGAGTTATTGATGGCGTCAAGGTAATTGGTCGAATCCGCCGCCATCTGGCCGGTCGAATTCATGGCCGATTCCAGTGATTGGGCAAAGGGGTCCTGCTGGTTGGTCTGTAAAAGAGATAAACCGCTCATATTAAATCCGGGAGCGGTAAAGCCGTTGGAAATTTCCGAAAATACCTGTTGGTTGGTAAAGATACTGTTTTGGATGGATGCATCAGCCATGCCGATGTAATCAGCCGGCGTCATTTCAGCCAGTGTTTGCGCGACCCCTGCGGAAGAAAGCGAACTCATGGAGATAAGAAGATTTTTTATAGCCGGTGAAATATTCTGATTTTCCGGTGTAAAATTTGCATCGATATATTGTCCGACGGCCTTTTGGTTGGCATTTTTCCCATCCGGACCAAATAGCGTCTGGACCATTACCGTTACGCCGGTAGAGGTGGTGGTTTCATACAAATCAACCGGAGAAGCGCTTGGCAGTTCGCCGACGGTGACTTTATTAAAGCCCGTACCGTAAGTTACGCCGCCGGTTTCCATGGATGTTGCGCCCGAAGCCGTTGGCGATAAACCACCGGCTGCGGTAACGCCGGCGGGAGTAGCGCCGGTGGTGACAATTCTTAGTGTGTCAAAATCATGCAACTGGCCATAGTTAAGCAAATTAGCTGAATTGACAACAAGAATATTGGCGGTTCCATTTAAATTTGCCACCGCGGCACCCGCAACCGCCAGTGAGTCAACAGTTATAGCTGCGGAACTTGAGGAGAACGCCACGAGATTCAGCGTGGAATTGGCATCCTGACTGTAGCCTTTTACGCTGATCGCTTCGGGAGTGGCGGCGGTAATACCCGTGGAAAAAGCATCATAATAGGTGGAAGATTCGAAGGTCGTGGGGGCGGAAGAGGTCCCGGTGACTGCAACAATTCCGCTGGCCAAAGCGTTTGGTGCCCCGGCCACCAGTGTACCTGCTGAAACATTCGTGCCACCGGTATACGTGTTGGCCCCCGTCAAAACTTCGGTACCGGTTCCGATTTTATTGAGAATCCCACCCGTGCCGCCGCTGATTCCCCCATCTTGAATGACGCCGCCAAACGAATCGGTTCCCGTGACATCAAGCGTCAGAGCCTGAGACCCAAGCGAGACTGTGCCACCGGTGCCACTAAGGCCCGCAAAAGTCGTGCCGCCGGTAGTTTGGGAAATATCCAGCGTTCCACCGGACGCGACTGTTACGCCGCTGGATGCTGCGATGCTCCCAGTGCCGGTAAGAGCCAGCGTGCCGCTGGTAACGGTCGTCGCACCGGTGTAGGTATTGGTCGCGGAAAGCGTCAGGACACCGCCCGTTGTTGAACTTAAAATGGTCAATCCCCCGGTGCCGCTGAACACGCCGGAAAACAGGTCGCCTTGGCCATCGGTGTCAATAGTTCCACTGCCGGAATTAAGGGTAATCGCGCGGGCATCAGTAATAGCGGCCGTGGTTTGCAGCGTGCCGCCGCTAAACGTCACGGTCCCAGCGCCGAGCTGACTATCTGATGAAATGGACAAGGTACCGGCGCTAAGGGTGGTCCCGCCGGTGTAGTTATTATTGGTGCCGGAAAGCACCACCGTGCCGCCGGGTTGATTAATTACTAAAGCCAGCTTGTTAATCAGGTTGCCAGAAATTGTGCTGGTAACAGCCGCCGCGGTGCCACTGCCGAAGGTCAGGGTAATACCACCGGGGGAACCGCCGTCAATATTGCCGGCGATGGTTGAACCGGCGGGTGTTGCCATGGAAGCGGGATCAATGGTTAAATTGGCGGCAGACGTGTTGGTGTTGGTAATTACCGTACCGGTGGCGGTGACTGAAAGTTGACCAACTGTAAAACTTCCCCCATCAAGATCCGCCGGTAGTCGCGTTGGGGTGCCAATCGTGGCGTCATAAATGGATCCCGTGGGCGTCCCATTATTGGGGATTCCTGCCGACCAGTTAGCAGCGTCATTCCAGAAACTGTCCGTGGCGCTGCCACCCGACCAGGTGGTGGGGGTATCAGCAGCTTGCAGGTTCCCGGAGTAATAACCGGTCGCCATCGCAGCGGCGGCAAGCAGAAGCACGCGGGCCAACTTTCGGCCGGAAGCCTTGTGCGAAAAATTAGCCGCGCGGAATTTGGAATGCCCAGTCATAAAAAATACCTCCACAAAAATCCTACGAACCTGCCGGGAGAAGAGCTGTAAAGAATAACATAATCTTTCCCGCAAAGCGGCTTATAACTCCAATATGGCCTACAAGTCAATGGGTATAAGGTTATGCGGCATTTTTATCTCGACAAGCAAGGGGACCGATGGTTATAATACAAGGTGATCCTGATCCTTCTTGGCTGAAAAATGCTTGGGCCTGCGGCATATTAAAGGAGTCCACCGATGAAAATGCGTTTTGTCTCGTTGGCCGGTGTTCTAATCGCATTAGCCGCTTCAGCATTGCATGCCGATACCATTACGCTTACCGATGGCCGGGTAATCCAAGGGCACCTTGACCGAAACGGCAATAAGTACGTCATTACGCCGAACCAAGGCCCCGTATTTGAGGTACCGGTCAAGGATCTGGCGGGCATTGAACTCGGCGGCCCAGCCACCCCGGCGACTGCGGCAAAAAATGCGTTCAGCGCTCTGCAATACAATATCGGCCGACAAACCAGTCTGGATACCATTATTAAATCCATCAGTGATTATATGGCCCACTACCAGCACTCCGCATTTCTGAAAAAGGCCCAGGCAGAGCTAACGCAGTACCAACAATATCGCTCGCTGGGATTTGTCCGATTTGACGGCAAGTGGGTTTCCGCCCAGCAGGTAAAAGCCTTGAAAGCACAGTCCACGGCCAAGATGAAAATGGCCTTGTCTAACTACAAGGCCGGAAAATTTGAGGCCGCCCGCGTGCTGGCGCAAGCGGCCTTAAAAATAAATCCCAGTGACGGCAAGGCGCTAATTATTCTTGGTGCGTTGGACTATCGGGCGGGCAATTTTACCGCTGCAGCGCGGCACTTTTCCGCGGTATTGGCAAAAAACCCAAAAAATGTCATCGCCAATAATGATTTGGCCATTACCGCTTATCATCAGCGGCAGCAGCCGCGTGCCTTGGTTTGCTACCGCAAGGCCTTGAATCTCGACAGCGGCAACCGACTGTTACTGGACAATATTTTTATTGCGCTAAATCATTACTCGGGCAACCATGCCGCGATGCTGTATCAAAACCTGCGCCATATGTTCACGCAGGCGGATGTGAAAATGCAGACTGCCATGGCTCGCCGGGGGCTGTACCGCCTCGGTGCCACGTGGGTCCCCACAGCAATGCACAAGCAAATGGCAGTCAAAATGGCCTATTATGAAAAACAGAAAAGTGCCCTGCAGGCCCAATATGATTCCGCGCGGTTATATTTGCAGGGCGTAGAGCAGCAAATTCAACAGCTTGTTACGCAGATCAATTCCCTTAATGCGTCGATCGGATACCTGCAGGTAGCGCAAAATTACAGTTATATGCAGACCGGTTTTGTAGACTTAAATAACCAAGCTTTGATGAGCGGCTACACCGCCCAACTAACCGAAGCACAAATCCAGAGAACCAAACTGCAAAGGAGAGAGGTTTCCACCATAACAGCACTCAAACAAATGCGGCTTCAGGCCAAGCTGTTGGAAAAATCCGCTCCGGCCAGAGCGTTTATGGTGCATCAGCGCATGATGCTGCCCGGGGATTTAACCCATGTGCCGCCGCCGGCCCCACTCATGGTGGCGGCCCCAAAGTTCAAGCTTAAAGAATAAGCTTGGACGCGGCAGGCTGTTGAATTTGTTCAGATGATGACGCCTCCGGCTGATTGATGCCGGCGGTGATGGCCTCCTGCACTTTGCGCATAAGCTCCATGTATTGCATTTGCGAACCAATAAGTTTTTTCAGCAGCGGGTGCATGGCCACACTTTGTTGCAGGGATTGCGCCTTTTGCTTTTCGGCAATCTCAATGGGCTGCATAGAGGCTTCTTTCATGGATAATTGCTCCATGAGCTGCTCAAACTGCTCCAGCAGACTTTTGGCTCCGATGTCCAATTCAAGCTGACGCGATAGTTCTCTGTATTCTTTGATGGCATCCTGGTTGCCGATCAATTCGCCAAGTTTTCGGGCTTCCGCCAATAACACATAATCTTCAGCCACCGGAATCTCCTTTATCGGGTGTGCACATTCACTTTCCTTAGTATAGCGGGTCTTTATCCACACACAAATTCACACCGCCCCGCTCACGCACGCAAGGTCCATCATTTTTCGGTGCCGTCCGCCTCATTACTTGCGAGTCGCAGCAGGCTTGGTTGCCGGGACTGCTTCTTCATGTACCTGCATGGTCGTCGTAGTCGGGGGTGGTGGTGGCGGCGGCGCGGCGGACGCGGCCGTGGCATGGGGTGCCAGCACACTTAACACTGTATCCACATGCGGTTTGCCGTTGCGGGTATTGGGCAGGGTTACTACCACCAGCGCGTGCGGTCCGGGGGCATTATAGAGCGAGGCTTGGCCATCGTTATAGCCTGACGGAGACCGCAGGGCGGATTGCGGCCGCAAGGGAGCTTTTCCACACCCCGCCAGTGCCAAAATTCCGCCGGCCAGAATAAGGGTAGCCAATGCACTGGTGCCGCTTGCCGTGTTAAAGCGCGTTGAGAATTTATTGTGCGCCATGTTACACCCTCTTTTCCGCGGCAGATTGTTCGTCGATCAGCCGCGATACTTCCATACAATCTTTATCACCACGACCACTTAAATTGACAATTAAGATCTGATCCTTACGCATCGTGCCTGCTAGTTTAACGGCGTAAGCGATGGCATGGGCGGATTCCAATGCCGGTATGATTCCCTCGCGCCTCGCCAAAAGGCTGAACGCCTCCAGCGCCTCGGTGTCGGAGATGCTGACGTACTCTACGCGGTGGGTATCTTTCCAATAGGCGTGCTCGGGTCCTACGCCGGGATAATCTAATCCGGCGCTGACGCTGTGAACATCGGCCGTTTGTCCGTCAGTATTTTGCAGAACATACGAAAGGGATCCATGCAGCACCCCGGGCTGCCCCATGCTTAAGGATGCGGCGTGTTCTCCGGCCATCATGCCGCGCCCGCCGGCCTCAACGCCAAAGAGTTTAACTTTTGCATCATCCACGAAGGGGTAGAACATACCCGCGGCATTGGACCCCCCACCGACGCACGCCACGATCGCATCCGGCAGGCACCCCAGCATTTCCAACGATTGGGCACGCGTTTCTTTGCCGATCACGCTTTGGAAATCACGGACAATCTGGGGAAACGGGTGCGGCCCCACCACGCTGCCAATAATGTAATGCGTGTGCTCAACAGAACCCATCCAGTCGCGCATCGCCTCATTGGTTGCATCTTTAAGTGTTCGTGAGCCGCTTTCCACCGGTACCACGCGTGCCCCCATAAGCCGCATGCGAAATACATTCAGCGATTGCCGGCGAATATCCTCCGAGCCCATGTAAACATCACATTGCAGACCAAATGCCGCCGCAGCCGTAGCCGTGGCCACGCCGTGCTGCCCCGCGCCAGTCTCCGCGATCACCCGCTTTTTCTTCATTCTTAAGGTTAGCAGTCCCTGCCCGATGGTGTTGTTGATTTTATGCGCACCGGTATGCGCGAGGTCTTCACGTTTAAGGTAAATCTGTGCTCCGCCGGCCAGGTCTGTGAGGCGCTGTGCGAAATACAGCGGCGTTTTGCGTCCTACAAATTGTCGCAGGTAATATTCTAATTCCTTCTCAAACGCCGGGTCCTTCCTGGCGCGTTGATATTCATCGGATAATTGGCGCACGGCGGCCATGAGTGTTTCAGGCACGTACACGCCCCCATAAGGGCCGAAATGGCCGGTGGCGTCGGGCACTTGGCTGGTGGCTACCGTTTTACCGACTGATTCGTGAATCGTTCGGGATGAAAGCCGATTGGCATCCGATGCTGAAGGCGGGGTAACTACCGTAGAACTCATGGCAACTCCTGCAATAACCTCCCTCCATCATAGGAGCGGGACAATCATCCATGCAAATCCCAGAGCAGGGTGGTTACCAGCAGCCGGCGAGGGAGCGTTGCACGGAATCGCAGGGATTAGACCCGCGTGCCGCCAGAGGAATCTATGGCGGGACCGGCCTTTACTTCTTAGTTCCTACCCATGCCAGCCGGTAAATGCAGCCGTTGGAATCGGAGCTGAATATCACAGATCCATCCGTATCTTCCAGACAGTTTACCGGGCGGGCCAACACCTTTTTGCCGTGACCCCCCAGGGTGGAAACCATGATCTCTGATCCATACGGTTTGCCGGTCCAGGGATCGAATTTAATTAATTGCAGGCGGTAACCCACGAGTTTTACGCTGTCCCACGAACCGTGGCAACATACCATCGCATCGCCCATGCGGGCACCGTGGAATTTATTATTGGTAAAGAACAGAAAACTGATGGTGCTCCAGTGAGCACCCATATCGTACGACGGCACTACCGTTTCTGCCGCCAGCTTGATGATATTGGGATGGCCTGTTTTTTCAAACATTTTTACATATTCATAACGCGGAATGTCATTACCGGTGATAAACGGATGGCCGTAGAATTTGCCGCGAATGTAATGATTAAATTCCTCCGGCGGATTGTGATCCGTAATGGGTTGATTGGGCCATTTTTCGCCGAGCGGATGGCCGAACTGATCACTGCCTTCATCACAGCCCCACAACTGGTGCGTGCCGGGGCGGATCAGCAATTTTTCGGTATTGCGTATGCCGGTGCACCAGAGCGTTTTGCCGGTGCCGTCAAGATTGTACCGCCAGATTTTTTCCCGATCAGTCTTCATGATATCCGCCGCACTGTGCCACGGATCAATATTGCTCTGATCGCCCACGCTGGTGTAGAAATGCTTTCCGGTCACCAGCAGACTGCGGAACCAATGGGCACCGCCGTGCGGCAAGCCGCTTAATATCGTCGTAATTTTTCCGGCCTTGTTTTGCGTACCATCGTCGGGGGTTTTATAGACACCCGCGCTGGTGGCAAACCAGAGCCATCCATGGCGATACGCCATCGCCTGCACCAGACGGTAGCCGGTTAAGAACGTGTGCTTTACCGTGTATTGCCCCTGGCTGTTCTCGCCGCTTAATACCAGAATCCGTCCGGGCCCCGGTTCGCTGACAAACAAGCGCCCATGGCCGTCATATTGCAGGAAGCGGCAATTGGCAATTCCTTTGGCCACAAGCGTGACCCGATATCCAGGGCGTACCGTGAATGGCGGCACGCCGGGGCCAACGGTGCCATTGCCGGCGGCGGCTACAGGTGCCGTCAGGGCCGCAACAAATAGAAGGCAGGACCAGGCCAATGATTTAGCAGTTGTGAACATCTTCCAAACTCCTGTATTGAACCGCGTCAATATACTGCCCGAAGTTTTTCGGCGCGTCAAATGAACGTCATTTTTTTTGCCGCCACGCCACACATCTTGAATAGCAGCAGCCCGTGTCGAAAACGGGAGATATTTGTTTGTCCATACGTGCGCTGCTTGTAATGCACGGGAATGTCCATGATTTTGAGATTCAACCGCGCAGCCCCAAAAAGCAGATCAAAATCACCAAAGGGATCAAAATCGCCAAAATACTCCCGATTGGCCGCAATGCGCAGATAATCCGAGCGCCGCAGAACTTTGGTTCCGCAGAGCGTATCACGTAAACGCTGGCCCAGCAGATACGTAAAGAGCATCCCAAACGATTTATTGGCGATCATATTCAAAAATTGCATCGCCTGATCTTCCATGGGATAAACCAGCCGCGATCCGTTGGCAAATTCGCAACGATTCTGATGTACGGCCTGGACAAACCTCGGCAATTCTTCCGGGGGCACCGATAAATCACCATCGAGAATCACCAGTATTTCGCCCGTGGCCCGGGAAAAGCCCAGCCGCACGGCATCTCCCTTGCCGCGCCCGGTTTGCTTGATGGCCATGAGCTTCATCGGCCCGTCATACGCCTTGACCGCCTGCTGCACCACTTCCCAGGTATCATCGGTGCTGTTGCCTTCCACAAAAATAAGTTCCTGCACATCAGCCATCATGGGAATGCGCCCCAGCAGGGACGCGATATTTCCGGATTCATTTCTTAGTGGAACGACCACACTGACGGAGGCGGGCATGCGCGGCGGCGGCGAATGATCCAGCGGCCGGGCGATGGTCAGCAGGGATAGGTCCAGGTGCCGTAAGCCCGGCAGCGGTGCCACCCACCGATTCAGGAAATTACTTAAAAAGGGGACGCCCAACGGGGCGATAACCGCCGGGGTCTGCCGCACCACTTGCATTCCGCCCTGCACTAAAAGATTCTCCAATTCATCCCGCGGCAACCAGCTTTCATCGGGTGTGGTGAACTTACGCCCCAGCATTTCCGCCGCCCGCAGGATGGGCGTCCAGAGGCGGCTGCACGTGCAAAAAATAATTCGCGTGCGGTCGTGGCATACCTGCCTTATGGCATGTAGTACCGTGTGAAGATCATATATTTCCTGCAGGACGCCGTTACAAATCACATAGTCAAACTGCGGAAGATTCAGAGCACCCAAATCCTCCACCGCCGTTTCATGAAAGGTGAAATGCGGATAGCGTGAACGCGCCGTTTCCACAGCTACCGAGTCAATATCCAACCCCACACCCAGCGTTGGTGAAAGTGCCGCCAACAAATCGCCGCCGCCGCATCCGATTTCCAGCACACTGGAACCCGGCAAAACCTGGTGCGCTATAAGCGCATGGATGGTGTCATGGTAATAGCGATTTTTTTTGTGGCTTACCGCCAACTGCGGATGATATTTCTGCCGATATTCGCGCAACGCCAACCGCTGCCGCACATCGGGAGGCAACGGATCGACTATGCCGGTGGGGCCGATTATGGTCTGGTCATCTGAAGACACACTTCACCCCGCGGCCCATCAGTTTGGCCGGCTAATATGAGGAAGGCGCTTGCCGCGGGCTTAAGCCTGTGGAGCCGCAGCTTCACCGGACGACGATTGCTGCGATTGTTCCGCCGCCTGTGGTGCGGCCTGTTGCGCAGCCAGCGAAGCCCGCAGTTCATCCTGCTCGCGTTTCCATTGTGCTTCATCGATTTCAACGGTCTTGCACTGTTCTACAATGCGATCCAGAACTTTACGCTGCAGCAGATCGGCACGTACCGATTCCAACTGTCCCGCTTTGTTCATGCGGCTTAACAGCAGTTCCGGACGCATGCCGTTCATGTCCGCAATGGCCGCGACTTCCGCATTGATTTCTTCGTTTTGCACTTCAAGCCCGAATTTGTCAGCCAGACGCATGATAATAGCGTCCAGTTTCGCGCGAGGCTCAGAGGCAGCGCGCATCCGTTCCACCATCTCCGCAGTCAGTTCCGGCTGTTGCCCAGCCTGTGCCGCCTGCTGCATGACGCTTTGCGCCAGTTGCCCGGTCGCACGGGTTACCAGTGAGGATGGAACTTCAATTTGGATGACGTCACGAAGCTTCTCCGCAGCCTGCTCGCGCAGGAGCCGAGCGCCTTCACTCTTCAAACGTTCTTCAATCGCGCGTTGCAGTGATTCATTAAGATCCGTGAGGCCGTCAAACCCGTTGGCTTTGGCAAGTTCTTCCGTAAGCTCCGGCTTCACCCGCCGCTGGATTTTGGTGATCTTAAGTTCCACCGTCGCCTTCTGTCCGCGCAGATCCTCGCGCTTATAGGTATCCGGCAGGGTCACGTCAATGCGCACAGCGACATCTACTTTGGCCCCTCGCAGGTGGCCGTCAAACCCGGTGATTTCAATACCGGCAATGTTATGCTCCGGTGTGAAGTGAACATGCCGGTGTGGGAACGCCTCAATTACCGCGCCGGATTGATCCAGAAGTTGCACGTCGGCATCAATATGATCTTCCGGATCGCCGATTTCCGGCACGTCCTGCATTTCCGCCAGATTACCGCGTAAATGTTCCTTGGCCAGGTTGATCCGTTCTTCGGTTACTGCCAAGGCGGGTTTTTTTAATTCAAAGGTTGAAAGATCCGGCAGCGCGAATTCCGGTAGAACTTCAAATTCCACGGAGAATTTCATGGGACCGCTTTCCGGAACTTCCGGTTGGGCCGGCTCAAATTTTGGTTCGCTTAGCGGCTGAATGTTGTTGTTCTCCATGGCCTCGGAGAGCGCCTCAGAAACAACCTGCGAGCGCACATCATTGGAGATATCCGCCTTGAACCGCTTTTCCAGCAACCTCCGGGGAACGCGCCCTTTGCGAAATCCCGGCAGCGCCGCGTCTTTTACCAGGGTTTTAAGCACCGTGTCATATTTACCCTTGATCCGCGATTCCGGAATTCCGATATTAATTTTACGCAGCACACTGCTGGATTCTTCAATCTGAATTTCCAACGGTTCGGCCTGTGTGGCGATCTCGGTGCTGCTTTGAACTGTGTCTTCCATGATATTCTCCGCGTAAAAGCTCATCGGGTCCGGCTTTCAGTACCAACGACCGAATAACCACCTGACGCGTTGTAAAATACTAACTCATCCGGCCGCCAGGCCGTGTGTAATTTTGTCAGATATTGGGAAGATGGAAGAGAGGTCATGGCCGTTGCGGCCGTCTGTAATTTTCAGAAGTCTCAAAATCACCCATTCCATAGTATCATGATTCACCGGTTTTTCCGGAAATCGACTCATGGATTTTTCAATTCAGCACGTCCTGATCGGCACGCAGCAAACTGACTGGGATATTAAAACCGTGAAAACCCCTTATTTTCCATCGCGACCAACGCCTGGCAACTATGCACACCGGTACCTCGCGAGGCAACAGATACCCATCAGCATACACCGATGGTAAGACAAACTATATGCGAATTTGCCCGGTACTGCAACCCCTCAGCAGCAGCGAATCCGCAAACCCGTAACGTCCCCGGCGCAACCCGTTGAAACGTGAGTCGGCGGACAGATGGCCACCGCAGAAGTGTCCCGCCGCGGCAAAAGTGGGACTGTCCGACCGATAAAAAAAGTAGGCGAGCGCCATAGGGAGGCTCGCCTACCGGAGGGGAGAGAAGGCAAGGTAAAATCTCAGTCTGGCGCGAAGAAACTTAAATTAGGAATTGTCTCTCTCGCACTGCTGCTTTAAACTATAATCCCGATTGGCCGGAGTTGCAAGATTTTTGATTTTTTCTTTTTCCCTCAGAACACCACGGTTGGTTAGGACACCCCGTTTGCCCCAACCGATGGGGGCGGATACGCTGAAGCTTATGGAAGGGCCGCTTTTGCGGCGTCGGCGGAATTGACTTCGCGGTGGCAACTTCGTTCCACCCCGTTGCCTTGAATATCGGCCGGATATTGACGCAGGAGTTGGCAAAATTGATTATCACCATCGATGGACCGGCCGGGTCTGGAAAATCCGCAGTCGCCGGGCAATTGGCTCAACGCCTGAATGTTCCGCATCTGGACACCGGTGCAATGTATCGGGCTGTCGCGCTCAAGGCCTTACAAGAAGGGATTACCGCGGAAAATCCGGACCAGAAACGCCTCGGGGAATTGGCCGTCACTATTGATCTGGCCTTTGACTGGAGCAACCGCCCCGCGAAAGTTCTTTTGGACGGACACGATGTTTCCCAAGATATTCGCAAGCCTGAAGTTACCGCAATCGTGTATTTAGCGGCCGATAACACAGTGGTTCGCGCGGAACTGGTCCGCCGGCAGCGGGAAATTGCCGCTCAGGCCAATGGCTTAGTTACGGAAGGCCGCGATCAGGGAACACTGGTTTTTCCGGACGCGGATTACAAATTTTATCTTGATGCGGATATAAAAGAGCGTACCCGCCGACGCCTGACGGAACTGACGCGGAAGGGAATCGTGGCTGATTTTCCAACTTTGCTGGCCCAGATGCACGCCCGCGATCAGCAGGATATCAATCGGGGCGTTGGAGCTTTAAAATTGGCCCAAGGTGCCATTGTATTAGATACCACCACCTTGACCCTGCCGCAGGTTGTTGATGCAATGGTAAAAATAATAGGAAGCCCGCGCCATGGATGATACCCCCCTGCCATCTCCACCGCCAAGCCAGCCGGCTGCCCCATCGGTCCCCACCGATTCTGCCGCCACCGCCCGGCAACCCACCGGCCAGCCGCGCGTGCAATACGTTTACCGTGGCGAAGGCAGCGGCTGGTTGCAGGTGTTTTTATGGACGCTGGGCAAAGTCTTTTTACAGTTTTTCAGCGTGTTGTGTTTTCATGTACGGGTGGCCGGGCGGGAAAATGTCCCCGCCAAAGGCGGTGCCCTGCTGGTGACCAATCATCAAAGTATGCTGGATCCATGGATGATTGGCATTGCGCTTCACCGGCAAATCCATTTCATGGCGCGTGAAAGTCTGTTTAAGGGGGGCTTGGGACAATATGCGTTGGAAACCACCAACACGTTTCCCATCCGGCGGGGCCGCGCGGATTCCACTGCCGTGCGCGAAGCCATTCGACGCCTGAATTGCGGCTATTTAGTGAACTTATTTCCCGAAGCCACGCGCAGTTCCGACGGCACGATCGGTCCGATAGCCGCCGGTGTAGCGATTATTGTGCACCGGGCCAAGGTGCCGGTAGTTCCCATTGTCATAGATGGTGCCTTTGAAGCCTGGCCGCGTGATCGCAAGTTTTTCCGCTATTCCGGCATCCGCATTCGCTACGGCAAGCCTATTGCCTATGAAGAACTTGCAAATTTATCCGCGGATGAAATATCGGTCCGCATCCGCCGGGAAATGGTGGAATTACAAAAGAAGCTCAATTCCCCCCACGCCGCCGCGTCCGAAGCCAGATTTGAAGCCGATCTGCTCGCCGGAAAAAAGAGGCTGGTGGTGTCGGATGAGTTATCCGGCTAAAAAACATGTCGCAGGCGCCGGGGTCATGCCGGCGAATACAGTTCAATTTGGCTGATCTGCGCTGCGTTAGGGTGCAACGGGTCGGCGGAATCGCGGATGATCAGGCGGAAGGTATCGGCGGTGACGGGCGGAATATCCGCAGTGTAATTCCGCCAGCCCTGATAATTGGTAATGTCAAATACCACTTGATCCTTGCCATTCAATGACACAATGCCCTGAAAGCTGGTTGGATGACCCAGCGGGTCGGCAAATTCGATGACCACCCTACCAATCGTTTGGTCATGCGGCAGTTTCACCTGCAGCCAATGCGGGTGTGGCGTGTCGGCAGAACGCCAGCGATTGGCGGCGAAATTCGCCGGGGTGGCAATAACGCCATCAATTACTTTGGCGGTGCAGCCGGACTCAGATAGTAATTCACTGTCGGAAGTTGCAACCGCACCTTTGCTCGCCAACGCCAGATCATCCCCGCCGACTTTTTCGGTAGGATAGGATGCTGGGGTTTTCAGCACGGGAAAGCAGGTAAACAATTCCTCATCAATTTCAAAGTATGGAACATATTGATACTGCGGAACACCATCAATGCTGAAGTGCAGCGGTTTTCCGGGAACAGGCCGCAGGCGGTGGATAATTTCTTCCGCCGTTACCGGTAAGGTGACGGGCCAAACGACTCCGCCGGGATTCCATGCGATGCCAATGTTAAGGCTGTGGGCTGCGGCTCTCTGGTGGGGTGTCGGCGCAACAGGCGGCTGGCCGACACGATCCGCAACGTCCGCCGCCACGACGGCCAGTAGAATCGGGCCGTATTCAAGGCCATAACGCAGACCGCCCGGCATTTGATCCACACCCGTATACAGCGTGCGTCGGGGATGCATGGGCAAAGTGAAGGTGACGGTATCGCCTTCCGACCAGATACGGTCCAGCAGCAAGTACGTGCCCGGCGTGCCCGTACCGGCGACGGCTCCATTGACATGGATTGGCACATTGGCAGCCGCCCATGTCGGAATACGCACGCGGATATTGGCACGCGTGGGGACGGGTGCTGACAGCCGCAATTTTACATCCGATTGAGAGGGAAACTGTGTGGTCATTTCCAACTTCAGTGATTGCCTCGCTTGCCGCCAGTAAATGGAAGCATTGGCAAACAGATTTACGTACAAGCCGTCTTTGGCCACCGAATAAATATATTCCGCCAGCGATCCCAGTTGTCGCGTGCCCTGCCCTTCGCAACAGGTGTTGATGGCGGTGGGTAATTCTTTTTTTCCGTTGAGAGCGGCATGATAACGAATTCCCATCGAACCAGCCTGATTGGCAATCAGCACGTTGTAAATGGACTTCTCAATTTCGTTG
>JAJZGH010000244.1 GCA_021798635.1 Planctomycetota bacterium
TTGGCCGCTGAATCAACTTCCGCTCATTTAATTCCTCCCTCCCTACACAAGGCGGACGCGGGCGAGCCCCACGCGGTAATACCCGCCGGCGTTTCGACCCGTACCGCCTCCGCCGTGAAAAACCTCCAACTGCCTGTGCGTATGACGCTCATGGAGGCCATCGCCGATGCCATGCGGCATAATTTGTCCATAAAAATCCAGTCCTATACCCCGGCCATTTCAGAATCGGAGATTGTCGCCGCCGAAGCGGTGTTTGATCCCACTTTTGTTGGCCAGATTCAATATCAACATCTGGATCAGCCCACCCCCTATGCTCAAACGTTAGGCTTTTCAAATTCGCCGGTGGGCATCAACAATGAAGATCAGGTCAATTCTCAGGTGGGCTTCAAGAAACTTCTTTCTACCGGAGGCACCGTCTCTCTGATCGGTTCGGATAATTACCAGGATTTTCATTCTTCCACCAGTCTGCCGCCGGATATTAACCCCTCGCATATTTCTGATTTAGCCTTGGAACTTAAGCAACCGCTGTTGCGGGGATTCGGCTCGCAGGTCAATAACGCCGAGATTTATATTGCCCGCCGCAACCGGCAGATCGCCCTTTCGGAATTCCGCGCGGAGGTTATTAAAGTTGTTTCCCGCGTGGAACGCACATACCTGCAACTGGCGCAGGCTTCCGCCGATCGTCGCTTTGAAAAGCAATTGGTGATCCAGGCCAAAAAAACGCTGCGCCGTCTTACCAATCGCCTGCACATGGATGTGGACTCGGTGCAGATGAATCAGGCCCGGGCCGCTGTGGATCTGGCGCAATACGATCTGGCCTCAGTACAGAAGCAGGTGGGGGATTTATCCGAAACACTCAAAGCATTGTTAAATGATCCTGCCATACCCGTTGGCCCCGGCCCCAATATCATCCCCACCAACAAGGCTACCGGCGTGCCGTTCGCCTTTGATCTCGATCAGGACATTGCCACCGCGTTACAGCAGCGCGGCATCATGCGGCGCGATCGAATGGCGGTGGAAAAAGCGGGAATCCGCCGCAGCGTCGCCCAGAACGCACTGCTACCGAAGGCCGATCTTATTGCCGCTACAGATTCCGCGGGATTATCACCCGATGGCAGTTTTCCCGGCGGATTTAACCGTATGATTTCCGATCCGCATATCGGATTTGCCGTCGGCATGGACTTGGAAATCCCTATTGGCAACCGTGCGGCCCGCGCCAAATTATATCGCCGCCGGCTCTTGCGCCGGCAAGTGTTAACCCAGATGCTCAAAGATGCCCAGAACATCGCCCGTGACGTTGCCAGCGATCTGGTGAATCTCACCGCTGATTGGCGACAAATTCATCTGGCGCGCCGCCGCCGCAAATCCGCCGCCGCCGTGCTGCGCGGTTTGGAAGTGGAAGAACTCTCCGGCCAGGCTCTTGATCCCACATTCCTGCAACTGGAACTCAATGCCCAGCAGGACTTGGCTCAGGCCGAAATCGCCGAAGCCCAGGCGTTGACCAGTTACAACATTGACATGGTAAAATTCGAACGCGACCAAGGCACCCTGCTGGAGTTCGATCGCGTCGCGATCGCCCCGGCTCCAGCGCATGAAAAGCGGTGAATCGCCTTGAGTCTCGCACCGCTACCAAAGGTATAACAACATTTTTTTGGGAGCGCATTTGCTGTTCTAAAAAATCGCCACAAATCCGCAGTCGCGAGCAAATATGGCCCTTACGTGACTGTGCGCGGGTGCGGCTTCGCATCATGGGATGGCTAATTCACGGAAAATCACAAAGCAAATCCAAAAGGCGTGGTTGTGCTGAGCATCATTTGACTTTCCCATGACGCATGGACATGATACTGCCCAACCGGCGACAATAATTCTACGCCGTAAATAAAACGAGAAGTCCGAAGATTTCGTGCAAGATGGAAGGAATTCACCCATGGCGACCGAAGAAAAAGCAACGCTGGAAATCCGCGATAACACCGCCAATCCGGCTCCTTTAGGACTTCTGGCTTTTGGTATGACCACCGTGCTGCTGAATTTCGCCAATGCAGGCGTTTATGAATTAAGCAGTATGGTGCTGGCGATGGGAATTTTCTATGGCGGCGTGGCACAGCTAATCGCCGGGGCCTTGGAATGGAAGAAAAACAACACTTTTGGTATGACCGCGTTTATTTCCTACGGTATGTTCTGGTTGTCGCTGGTGGCATTGATCCTGATGCCGCAAATCTTTCCGAAAATCGCCGGCCCCAGCGCTGTTGGCATGACGATATATCTGGGCATGTGGGGACTATTTACGCTTGTCATGTTTTTGGGCACGCTGAAAATCAGCCGCGCTTTGCAGGTGGTATTTGGCACGCTAACCATTCTTTTTGCGCTCCTGGCGGTCGCGGAAATCACGGGAAGCGCGGCGGGTCATCTGGCAGCCGGTATTGAAGGCATCTTCTGCGGATTTAGTGCAATGTATACCGGATTGGCCCTGGTGCTTAACGAATTATACGGCCGGGTTGTCATGCCGCTGGGAGTGATAAAAAAATAAACTTTGCAATACGATAGTCAACTACTTTTTTCCCTTTTTCTCATCAGTCGCGGCTTTGGATTCCTTTTTCTTTTTCTTGCGGGCCTTAAGAATATGGCGACCTTGCACGGCCATGCCCAGCACGCCCAGAGCCAGATAGATCCACGCAGGCCGCACCGCGCGCGCCACTTGCTTGAGCATTCCCGGATCAAAGCGGCGCGTGAACACAGCCACCGCCCATACAATCAGCGCTGCCCCCAGCCATGCCCCCCCAATCAAACTCAGGACGCGTGGAAAAAGCAATCCCAGCAGAACCACTATCAGTAAGCCCCCCGCCGCCGCCGCCATGACCTGTGCTTTTTCAGCTTTATTCAAGCGCTGTACATCGGCTGCAAGGGCACCATACCGCGTGCGCACGTCATGCAGCACCCGGTGCCGCAGCGCCGGGGTGGGTTGACTGCTAGCGGGGTGGGTTGACGTGCTTGTCGCTGTTGTGGTGGAGAAGCGTGTCGAAGCGACAACCGCGGTCTTTTTCGCAGCGGGTTTTTCCGGGGCAAACGCGCCACTATGCCATGCCACCAGTCCTCCCAATAGTAGCGCCGTCAAAGCCGCAAAAAGCAGAGCCTGCGTGAGTCGGAATAATACCGCACCGAGAATAATCCCCAGAACCATTCCCATAATGATCAGGGTGAGATCAGCCAGGTGTGTATGCCACAGCAAAGGCAGAAAATAGCCAAATGCCGCCCCCGCCGCCGCCATAAATACCGTCAGCACCGGCCGTGCCATGCGGACAAATTCCAACCAGAATATCATTCCCAGCACAAACAACGCCGCCGCACTAAAGAGCATGGCATTGTCTATGGTGTGGGGAAGCCACATAATCATCGCCGCCAATACTCCAAAGTTGCCGATGCCAGACAGGTTTATTCACATAAAATCAGCTCAATGTGGCCGCCAAAACGCTTGGTTTTCCACACCAAACACGCATTATAATAGCGAAATCTTACGGCGTATAGCCGTGTGCTGCGACATCAACTGATGGCCGCGATTACAGGCCTCTTTGTCTTACAAAAGCGCAATGAATCGCAAACCTTTTGCCTTATTTTTACCATCGGTTACGAAAAGCGAAATGGAGCGGGACTTATTTCGCTGCTGACGGAAGCAGGCATCGTGGCGCTGTGATAGTGCAGCGTCACGCGGTTCTCGAGGGTGACCGCTCCCCTGTCGCCATCATCATTTACCACTGCAAATACTTGGAGGGGCTGCTGGAAGAATAATTTCCGAAGCACGCAGCCATATCGCGATGCTATGGGCGTCACATTTTACGACGGCCAATAATCTGCACCACCTCCGCGTGACCGGTGTGATACATCCCTTCGCGCACGTCCCGCTGTATTTCCTGAGCCATAATAAATTGCAGTCCTTGAAGCTCCGTTTGCAGTTGCGCCAACGAGGGCAGTGAATCCAGATTTTTAGGCCCCCCGGTGTTATGCGCCAGTTGCCCCGGTCCAAACGACTCCAACAGCAACACACCGCCGCCGCGCAAGCCCTGTACCGCCTGCTGGTAAATCCGTTTGCGAATTGGCCCCGGCAGGTGCGCAAAAATGAGAACCACAGCGTCCCAATAACCCGGCTGAATTTTATAATCCGACATGTCAGCCACTTCGGTTTTTATCTTTACACCCTGCTGAATCGCAAAATTTTCCGCGTTTTGCAGCCCCACACTGGAACCGTCAACGGCCAGTACCTCATAACCCTGCCGGCCCAGAAATACCGCATTGCGTCCCTCTCCTTCGCACAAGCTCAAGACCCGTCCTTTCGGCAAACTCCCGAAGTTCAGACGCAAAAAGTCATTAGGCTCAGTACCATAAGACTGTCCCGGCTTGCCATAGCGTTCATTCCAATAATTCATCTTCTTTTTTATATCCCGACATTCACCGATTCGCAAGAAGCTGCATTGGCAACTGTCGGCGGCCAGACCTGTCGCGTTCATACCGCGCAGCGCCGGAACTGGGTTGTCCCGAAGACATGGAAGGAGCATGCAGAAATTCGGGGGTATTCGATACCTGTACCTTCAGGCCAAATCAACAGCTGGATCATTTGGAGCGGCTAAATTCCTGCCGGATTTTTCCCACCGAAGGGATGCCCGCAGCATCCTGCCCGGAGTACGCCTCCTGAATCATGCAGGCTCCAAGCATATCCCAGCTTTTAAAAAAGGCCCCGTTCTGCCCAAGGCCCGTATCAGGATTGTAAGTTTCATGCATGCCGCCGGTTTTCTTAATATCGTGCAACAATGTAGTTACGGTTTCCCGCGCCAGGAGCCTGGCCTGGGATGCGTAGCCGTAATTCATTAAACCATGCATCACCATGTAATCGGTCACCACCCAGATCGGGCCCCGCCAGTAACCGGTAACGGGTTGGTAATCGGGACTAGTGGGAGCGAGACTGCGTATTCCGTATGGCGTCCAGAATTCGTGAGGGTTCAGCACATAGCGCGTAATGAGTTTGTGCGCCTGCCGCGCGGTGGCAACATGCGCCCACAACGGCACCAGATTGGTCCATTCCGGCACACGGATAAAGTGACCCGTGCGGCTGTTACGATTGTAAAATGTGCCGGCCTTGGCATCCCAAAGTCGGGTTTGAATCAACCGCTTAAGTTTCACCGCACGCCGTTGATATTGCTGAACATCTGCGGGGTGCCCCAGTAAGGCTGCCAGATCGGCCATAGCAAGATATTCCCGGTAGATATAACACGCTAAGTCCACGCCCTCCGTGCGATTCGCCGGTACGCTGATAACCGCCGGGCTGTTGTCGTCCCCGCTTTCCACACCATCAAACCAGGTAAATAGCCCATCGGGGGATCGCCGGGCGTGCCGCCAGTACCATAGTGTGTCAGCAAGACGCGCGTAGTAGGGCTTCAACCAGGTCACACTGTGCAACGTCAAACTTGCCCGCAGCGCCATCTGGGCCAGGAACGGTTTACACATCTCCGGCAACGCCCAAAGACGATCGCCATCTACCTCGCGTGGTGTATAGCCGCGGTAGGACCAATTGTGGCCGGTGAGATGGAGAAAATCCTGCACCGAGCCAGCCAGACTCTTTCCACGATGCGCGTAGCTCAAAGCGGTGCCCATAAAGTATGTATCCCAATCAAAGAGCTGGTAGTATTCCGCCCCCGGAATGAGATACTCATGGTGTAACTGTCCATTGGGCTTATGGACAATCTGCGTCCACCATCCGGCTTTAGCCATGGCTCGTTGAAGTTGGTCCTGCAACTGATAGGCCGCCACGCGGTTACTCCGATGTGCGGGCGAATGGCTCGCCGCAGCACCCATCGATTTGCCTGCGCATATAACGGAAGTCTGTACGGCCAAAACACCGACCACAATTGGCATCATGAGCCGGCCCAATAGAACGTGAATCCCTTTTCGCATCATAATAGATTCTCCGAATGGTAACCATCAATGACCTTCCTTCCTCTCCCCCCCCTTTTTGCGATCCAGCGCGGCATCCACGGCTTTAGGTGATCAAGTATTTTCTGCTACCTCCTGATACCATCTTGTGAATTAACGTCTTACCGATTCTAAGTTCCAGATTACCAGATTCCCGGCCCCAATCAATCGCGCTTATTTCTCCCGCGTGATTTCTACGGTAATATACATGTATGAAGTCAGGTCGCCCTCAGGTATTGATCACCGCCGGTAACACCAGAGAAAATATTGATTCAGTGCGGTGGTGGAGCAATATCTTCACCGGCCGAACGGGGCTGGATATTGCGTATGCGATGAGTTCTGTCGCGGATGTGTGCCTGCTTACCAGCAATCTTGAGCATGTGCACGAACTTACCGCCAGGACTGAACACAAAATTGAAGCCTATTATTTCCAAAGCCATGCCGACCTTATGAACATGATTCCTTCGCGATTGTCGGCGCAGAAATTTGATGCGGTTTTTATGACCGCCGCCGTCAGTGATTATGTTCCTGATGGGGCGTACACTGTGCTTTCCCGCAAGCACGCAACAGATAGCGGCCAGGAAGTCTGGGTTGTGGAGAACGTGCAACAGGGGAAAATATCCAGTGCCCATCAGACGTTGGCCATTGTCGGAAAGCCCACGGCTAAAGTGATTGATCAGTTTCGCACGGTGTGGAATTATCGCGGCTTGCTATTTAAATTCAAATTGGAAGTCGGCTTGGATGAAGCGGAACTAATCACAGTGGCGCAAGCCAGCCGCGAACACAGTCAGGCGGATGTCATCGTTGCCAACACCCTCGAAATGGTCGATGGGCCGGAACCGTCGGCCATCATCATCGACCCGCATACCACACGAAAAGTTCCACGCAGCAAACTGGCACAGGCATTGAAAGATGAGATGATTACGCGGCTTTCCGCACCGTAAAACTGCGGGCCATCTGGCATTTAGCATTTAGCATGGTGCGAGAGCGAAGCGATTCCAAAATCTTCCAACCTCTAACTCCCGGCTCCTGCATCCTCACCTATCACCTGCGCCCCGGCTGTTACCTGGATACGCGTCTGTGCCTCGCACCA
>JAJZGH010000023.1 GCA_021798635.1 Planctomycetota bacterium
TGATGGCACCGCTCTCAAGTGTACCGGCCTGCACTTTACGAGCTATCGCGCGGACCGCGTCGGAAATTTCCGCGCGCGAGCCATAATTGACCGCCAGACACAACGTCATGCCCGTGTTATGGTCCAGAGCGGCAATCGTCTGGTCTAATTCTTCCAGCACATCCGGCGGGAGTCCATCCCGGCGGCCAATCTGCCGGAATCGGATGTTATTTTTCAGCATCACCGGTCGTTCGCTGATCAGGTATTCGATATACAGCCGCATGAGCGTGTTCACCTCATCAACCGGGCGGCTCCAATTTTCAATGGAAAAGCTGTAGAGCGTGAGTTGCTTAAGGCCCAGCCGCGCGGCGTGTTCCACAATTTCCCGCGCCGCAACAGCTCCCGCGCGGTGACCTTCGGTGCGGGGTTTTCCCCGCCGCCTGGCCCAGCGGCCATTGCCATCCATAATCACCGCAACGTGCTGCGGCATTTGCCCGTCGGCCCGCTTTTCCGGCTCTTTATCTGCCAATGACTTGCCCATCAGGCCCTGCCTCTTATCCGTTGCGCCAAAACATTTACCAATTATAGCCCCCAAATTACCCCACCGGACATATCAGCGTTTGATGACGGGCCGGGCCGACACTGACAATTCGAATCGGCACGTTGACGTAACTTGCAATCGTATCAAGATATTTACGCGCGTTAGCAGGCAGATCATCGACCGTCCGCACATCATCCAGCGTTTCATACCACCCGGGCAATTCCTGATAAACCGGTTCGACTTTTTGCAGATCGTAAGCATCCGGCGGGAAATCGCTGGTGATCTGCCCGTTGATTTTGTAACTCGTGCAGACGCGCAGGGTATCAAACGTGGAAAGCACATCCAGCAGCATAATACACAGCCCGGTTACTCCGCAGACCCGCGCCGCATAGCGTAAGGCCACAAGGTCCAGAAAGCCGCACCGCCTCGGGCGGCCCGTGGTGGTGCCGAATTCATGACCCCGCGTCCGGATGCGCTGGCCGATGGCGTTATCCTGCTCGGTGGGAAATGGCCCGGACCCCACGCGGCTGCAATACGCTTTCACCACGCCAAGCACGGTCTGCACCGCCCGTGCCGGCACGCCGGTACCTGCGGAAAGGCCGGTACCGCAATTGCTGCTGGTTACAAACGGAAACGTCCCATGATCCAGATCCAATAGTACGGCGTTGGCACCTTCAAAGAGCAGTCGCTTATTATCGTCCATGGCACGGTGCAAAAGCGCGGACGTGTGGCACACATACGGCTGCAACAATTGCCCGTAGCCGCGATATTGTTCAAACATCGATGTCCAATCCAGCGGATCAGCGCCATAAACGCCTTTCAGCAGCAGATTTTTTTCCGCTGTCACGCGCTGCAATTTGTCACTTAGCCGCGTTTCATCCAGCAAATCCGCCATACGGATTGCCATGGATCGCCCCGCTTTATCGGCGTAGCAGGGGCCGATGCCGCGCGCCGTTGTACCAAGTTTGTTGTCTCCCAGCCGCTGTTCTGAAAGCTGATCCTGTAATTTATGATACGGCATCACCACATGCGCCTGACTGCTGATACGCAGATTATTTTCCACCGCAATTCCCTGGCCGACCAATTGATCCATTTCCTGCAAAAGCTGCACTGGATCAATGACCACGCCATTGGCTAAAACGGAGGTGCATTGTGGATGCAATATACCGCTGGGAATTAAATGAAAGGCATATTTTTTATCGCCGACTTTTACGGAGTGGCCCGCGTTGCTGCCGCCATTCCAGCGGATCGCAAAATCAAATTGCGGGGTCAGCAGATCAACAATTTTTCCTTTGCCCTCATCGCCCCACTGCAGGCCGACAATGGAAGTATTGCCAGGTAAATCCGGTAACGCCAATTCAGGCTCCATGCAATGCCTTTATTAAAACAAACGTCCATGCCAAATAGTCCAATCGCCTGTCCATGGGGCAGCACGGCGATGGAATATGTTGTACCGCAGGCATCTTGCCCGCATTGGAACCACAGAAACAGCAGGCGGGACGCCTGCGGTACCGGCTCCTGCCTTCGCAACCGAGAATCATCCAGCGGCAACATAACATCTTGCCGCGCACGGCTTCAAGGCCGCTACTGCCTGCCATAGAGGACACGCCCCCATGGCCACAAACGGCCAACGGGATTCTAAGTCCTGCAACACAAAAATGCCACACGTTGAAGACACACATTGAAGAAAGGCCCGTTGAAGAAAGGCCTTAAGAAAATATCGGCTTCAACGCCTTTGCGTGATTCGCCCCGCGATAGTAATATATTGGGCACAAAGTACAACGGTCAAAGGAAAGGAAGCAGGTCATGGGAAAACTGCGTAACGGGTCAATCCGATGGGGCTTGGTCGCGGCAAGTTTTGGCACGGTATTGTCGCAGGGTACCTACGTCTGCTGCTCAACTGCAGTTTGTATCCGGCGCACCCCTACCGCTTTGACGCCTTTGGGGCCGGCCTGGCATTCATATTCAACCGTATCGCCATCGGCCAGCGTACGATACCCTTCGGCAATGATGTCCGACTGGTGAACGAATATATCCTGATTGTCCGGGCCTTCAATAAAGCCAAAGCCTTTGCGGTCATTGAACCACTTGATTTTGCCTACTACGGTTGCCATAGTCCGAACCCCCGGCGAAACAATTCGCGATGCCTAAAAGCGAAATAACAAGCGACAAGACTAAACTACGCAAACGCATACAAATCCTATATGGATTTACGTCAGCATTCCTAAGTATGAAACACGATTAGTTATTTGTCAAGGAATAGGGGACACAAAAAAAATCAGAAACAGCCGAATCTAAGCCGAATCTAAGCCTGGGTGGACGTTTGGCCTGAAACGGCGTAAAATTTCCCGGCTATGGCGTAATTTGGAAGCGCCGGCTTATTAATTGGGTTGTTTTGTTTAGAACACCGAAGGAAAAAATACAATGGCGGAAATCAGCGCAAAAGATGTCATGGAACTGCGGGCACGTACCAATGCCGGCATGATGGATGCAAAAAAGGCTCTTGTTGAAGCCCATGGCGACATGCAGGCGGCGGGTGAATTGCTGCGAAAATGGGGTGCGGGGCGCGCGGAAGCCAAGACTTCCAATGAGATGAAAGAAGGCTTGGTTGGCGGGAAAATCAGTGAGGATGGCAAATTGGGCGTCATGGTGCGGCTGGGCTGTCAGACCGATTTCGTCGCCCGAAATGAAGCCTTCCAGAAGCTGTTGCATGATCTGGTGGAGCTGGCGTTTACGCATGAGGTTTCCACGCCGGCGGAGCTTAATTCCATCAAGTATCCGGACGGCTCAGGCCGAACGGTAGAAGCCGTCATTAAGGAACTGGTTGGCGGCTCAATCAAAGAGAATATGGCGGTCACCGGCTTGGCGCGTTATAAATCCGCCAATGGACTGGTGGGTAAATATGTGCATCACAATGCCAAGGTCGGCACGCTGGTGCAGGTGGACGGCAGCAGCGATGATGCCGTACGTGTGCTCATCGGAGAAATTGCGATGCACGTAACCGCTGGAATGCCGTTTGTGCCCCTGGCTGTCAGGCGCGAAGCGGTAGATGCGGCCCTGGTGCAGCGCGAAAAGGAGCTTGCAGCCGAAAGCATTAAGGGCAAGCCGGCGAATATCGTTGAGAAAATAGTGTCCGGCAAGTTGGATAAATTCTTCGCGGATAATGTTCTTTTGGAACAGCCCTTTGTGAAAGACGAAAACAAGCGCATTGGCGACTTGGTGGCGGAAACCGGCAAAGCCGTGGCCGCACCGCTTAGCATCATCGCGTTCGCACGCTTTAAGGTTGGCGAAGTCTGATACTGGAATCCTGTCTGGCTGGAGTTTGACATGACCCAATCGCGCTACCGCCGCATTCTGTTAAAAATTTCCGGCGAGGGCCTTTGTCACGAGGGTGGATTCGGCTTTGATATGGTCGAGCTGACCGCCATCGCCCGGCAGATTGCCGAAGTAGCACAGATGGGCGTGCAAGTGGCAGTGGTGATCGGGGGCGGAAATTTTATCCGCGGCGAAACGCTATCCAAATCCGGTGAAATTCAACGTTCTACCGCCGATTACATGGGCATGCTGGCCACGGTAATAAATGCCATGGCCCTGCAGGAAGTCCTGGAGCATTTGGGGCAGCCTACGCGGGTAGCCAGTGCCCTGAATGTCATTCAGGTGGCCGAGCCGTTTATTCGCAGAAAAGTATTGCGTCATCTGGAAAAAGGCCGGGTGGTCGTGCTGGCTGCGGGCGTTGGGAATCCTTTCTTTACCACGGATACCTGTGCGGCCCTACGAGCCACGGAACTGCAGGCGGACGTGCTGCTGAAAGCCACGAAAGTAGATGGCGTATATGATTCGGATCCCAAAAAAAATCCCGATGCCAAGTGTTACAGGGAATTGACTTATCGGCAGGTCATTACAGATAATCTGCGGGTGATGGATATGACCGCCATCAGCCTGGCGATGGAAAGTAAAATTCCAATTATTGTCTTTAATTTAAAAAAATCGGGTAATATCATGCGGGTTATATCAGGAGAACCCATCGGTACGCTGATAAGCCACGCCGACGGCAACGGTCAGTCCATGAGCGCACCTTTGATGTCCGGAACCTTTTCCGAAAATCCCGGAGTATAAAAAATGCCAATTGACGAAATTCTTTTCAATGCCGAAGAGCACATGGATAAAGCCATCGAACACCTGCGGCACGAGTTGCGCGGCTTCCGCACAGGACGCGCGACGACTTCGCTGGTGGAATTCATCAAGGTGGATTATTACGGAGCACCAACGGATTTGCGCTCCCTGGCATCCTTAACGACCCCGGATGCAACATCCATTCTTATTAAACCTTTTGATCCCGCCTCTATAAAAGACGTTGTTAAGGCCCTTGAGGCGGCCAACCTGGGCATCAATCCGATCAACGATGGCAAGCAGATTCGCCTGGTGCTGCCTCCATTATCCGGCGAAAGGCGGCAGCAACTTTTGGGAAAAGTGAAAGAAGCGGCCGAACACGCGAGAATTGCAATGCGTAATGTGCGTCGTGATGCGAATAAACACATTGATCAAGATGAAAAAGAATCGGGAATTCCCGAGGATCAGGCCAAACAGGGCAAAGAGGATGTTCAGGAACTGCTCAAAAAATTTGAAGTAAAAGTTGATGATCTCGTCCAGGCCAAGCACAAAGAAATCACGGAAGTTTAATATGGCAACGGCCTTAACCACTGGCGCAGCGCGCCTGACGGCAGCCTCGGTTTTTACCCGGTTCTTCTATGCTTCGCGACCAGACGGTAAAACGTAGGGTGGCCGGCAGGTGCCACGTAACGGGCATTGTGTATATAATTAAGCCGCAGGACTGATTGCCTTCAGGCTCTGTCCCATTGCCAAGGAGTCTACCGTGAATGACATTGAATTCGCAAGTTTGGAAGAATCGGCCATGATGAATCGCATGGCCAAAGCATTAGCCGACACGGTGATGAGCCGAGGTATGTTTCAATCCTGGGCGACGGATTCCTGGCGTCCGGAAGTGAATTTATATGAAACACAGAGCGCTTTTATGGGTTGCGCTGATTTGGCTGGCATGGATGAAAATGCGATTCAGGTCAGCGTGGCGGACAATCAACTGGTCATCCGGGGGCGACGGATTTGTCCCATGCCCAGCGGTAAGGAGAAGGCGGTCGCGGTGCACCTGATGGAAATTGATCACGGCTGTTTCGGTCGAAGCATTGATATGCCGGCCAATGTGGATCATAGTGGAATCGCCGCGCATTATGATGCGGGAATGCTCTGGATCACATTGCCCAAAGCACCGTGAGTATACAGCGGACCTTGCGCTTGAGACCGGGTGAAATCAGCGATTATTAAATGCAGGACAGTATGGCGGAAGAAAAGAAAAAGCAGTTGAGTAATCCCAAGCTGGGCGATCATGACCCCGTTGAGGGTGACGCATCTCAGATGGCTGATGAATCCGGCGAAACAACCGCCAGTATCTCAGGACCGATGCTGCATCAGGTGCGGATTCCGGAAATTATTGCCGTGTTGCCCGTGCGGGATGCGGTGGCGTTTCCCGGAGCGGTTATTCCTTTGAGCATCGGACGGGATAAAAGCCGGCGCCTGCTTGATGATGTGATGCCCGGCGAGAAAATTCTCGGCGTGCTGACGCAAAAAAATGAAAATGTTGAAAACCCCCAGGCCGGAGATATGCACGCGGTAGGAACCGTGGCGATTGTGTTAAAAATGCTGCGCCCGGCCGATGGACAGCAGAGTATTGTTGTCCATGGTCTGGTGCGCTTTCGCGTGCTGGAATTTGTGCAGCAGGAACCCTACCTGAAAGCGCGCGTGGAAGCTCTGCCTGATGCCCCGGATAACGTCAGTCCGGAAACGGAACTGCTGGTTGCAAGCGTCCGGCAGGCCGCCAAACGGATGATTGAACTGTCGCCCAACATACCCGATGAAGCGGCGGCTATTCTCGGAGATATTGATTCTCCATCCACGCTGGCGGATTTTCTGGCGGCAAATCTGCATGACTCGGTTGAGGACAAGTTGGCGTTGCTGGAAGAAACCGATGTCGTCAGGCGTCTGATCATGGTCCGCCAAAAACTCGCCACGCGCATAGAACTTCTGGAGCTTGAAGAGAAACTTCAATCGCAGGTGCGTTCCAGTATTGACAAAAATCAGCGGCACTATTTTCTTCAGGAACAATTGAAGGCGATACAGAAAGAACTCGGGCAGGCTGATGAACAAAGCCAGGAACTCTCTGATCTTAAGAAGCGAATTGACGAAGCCAAAGTGCCGGAGGTGGTGAAAAAAGAGACCGATCGTGAATTGGCACGTCTGGCGGCGGTACCGCAGGCATCTCCGGAATATGGCGTGATAAGGTCGTTTCTGGAGACCGTGGCGGAGTTGCCATGGAGCAAATCCACGCAGGATGATCTGGATATTAGTCGGGCACGGACGATTCTGGATCGCGATCATTATGATCTTGAAAAAATTAAAAAGCGCATCGTTGAATTTCTGGCGGTCCGCAAGCTCAATCCTGCGGGTCGCGGACCGATTTTATGTTTTCTTGGGCCGCCGGGAGTGGGAAAAACCAGCCTCGGCAAATCCATCGCTGAATCATTGGGGCGAAAGTTTGTGCGCATGAGCCTCGGCGGCGTGCGCGATGAGGCTGATATTCGCGGCCACCGTCGCACCTATGTCGGTTCCATGCCCGGACGTATTATTCAGGAACTGCGGAAGGTGGGTACCAACAATCCGGTGATGATGCTGGATGAAGTGGATAAACTCGGAGCGGATTTCCGGGGTGATCCATCGGCGGCACTGCTGGAAGTGCTGGACCCGCAGCAGAATAACACCTTTCAGGACCATTACCTGGGCGTCCCCTTTGATTTAAGTAATATCATATTTATATGTACCGCCAATTATATGGAGCCGGTTCCGCCCGCCCTGCGCGACCGCATGGAGGTTATTGAAATTCCCGGTTATACCCAGCAGGATAAACTGCTTATCGCGCGAAAATATCTGGTTCCGCGCCAACTCAAGGAAAATGGTATTACGCGCAAAGACTGTGAAATTCCGACCGCCGCACTTGAGGCGATCATCGACCGTTATACCCGTGAAGCGGGGGTGCGGAATCTGGAGCGTACCATCGGCTCGGTCATGCGCGGTGTGGCGGCAACGCTCGTGGGTGCTGCGGAAAAGCCTCCAAAAGCCGGGAGAGGCAGGAAACACCTCGATAAATCCGATCCGGTCAAAGCCGCTTCTCCACAGCTGAAAATTGGCCGAATAATCGTGAAGACCGAGGACCTCGCGAAGTACCTGGGACCCCCGATATTTGAAAGCGAAGTGGCCCTGCGCACGGCAACTCCCGGCGTGGCCACCGGCCTGGCGTACACGCCCGCCGGGGGAGATATATTATTTGTTGAGGCCACGCGGATGCCCGGCAAAGGCCGGATGAGGCTTACCGGGCAAATTGGTAACGTGATGCGGGAATCGGCGCATGCCGCCTATTCACTGCTGAAAAATAATGCGGAAAAGCTGGACATAGTGCCGGCAATTTTCCGTGATATTGATGTGCATGTACATGTGCCGGCGGGGGCCGTTCCCAAAGACGGCCCATCCGCCGGGGTAGCCATGTATACCGCCCTGGCGTCACTTTTTATCAATAAAGCGGTGCGACCGGACGTGGCCATGACCGGTGAAATTACCCTGCGCGGCCTGGTATTACCCATCGGGGGGGTGAAGGAAAAAGTGATTGCGGCCCAACATGCCGGGATCAAAACCGTCATTCTGCCGCAGCGCAATGAAAAGAATCTGCAGGAAATCCGGCAGCAGTTGAAAAAAGATATGAAGTTTGTTTTCGTCAAGACGGTTGATGAAGTTCTGGCCGCAGCACTTAAAAATGGCGGCATTTCGGAATCGCCTGACGCTACCGTGGTGAAAAGCAATGGATTAACGCATAAGCCTAAGCGGCCACGGGTGCTGGTTCCCCTTGTTATGGAGAAGCCAGTGCAATGAGTGAGGAAAAATCCATTGCGACCGGCGTCGGAAAAAGCCTGGGGGTAGCAGTGGATGGCCGGCCACACTCGACAGGCGTGCCGCTGATTGCCATGGACCTGGGGGTCATGGACTATCGCACCGCGTGGAATGTTCAATTGCAATGGCATGAAAAAGTGCTCAAAGGGTCATGTTCTGGCGGCGTTCTGCTGGTGGTGGAGCATCCGCCGGTTATTACAATCGGGCGGCATCCCGGCGCGTCAGAGCATCTGCTGGCGGATACCCGAGCGCTTGCCCAGCGCGGTGTGGCTGTGGAATCCACTGATCGGGGCGGAGATATTACCTTCCATGGTCCGGGGCAACTGGTTCTTTATCCAATCATTCCTCTGAACTATTACAAGTTACGAATACATGACTACATGCGATTACTGGAAGAAGCGGTGATACATACCCTGGCCGCCATGCAGTTAACCGCAACGCGGGAAGCAGGTGCCACCGGCGTCTGGGTGAAATCCAAACGCGGCGGCCCGGACGGATTGGCGAAGATCTGTGCCATCGGCATCAAACTGCGGCGCTGGATCACGCTGCATGGACTGGCTCTGAATGTGACGACGGATCTTGGCTTTTTTGAGTTGATAAACCCCTGTGGACTCTCTCGGCCAGTGACCTCGCTTGCGGCGGAACTTGTTACATCATGCCCGACCGTGGAATACGTCAAAATTCAGTTAATTCGCGAATTATCCGCCTTGCTTGGTCATTTGCCATGAATTCCGATATAATGAGGGTCTTTGGCATTGTGGCCGCGTGAGGGTCACATAAGCGCTGTAACCGCCCAAGGCGGAGTGGACGGCGGCTGGCATATAGCTGCCGGATAAACCTTGAATTATTGGAATCTCTATCATGAAACGCCGAGATGAATTACGAAATATCGCCATTATCGCCCACGTTGACCACGGCAAGACTACATTGGTGGACGCCCTGTTACGGCAATCCGGCATGTTTCGCACCGGGCAAATGTCGGAAGACACACTGATTTTGGACAACAACCCGCTGGAACGGGAACGCGGTATTACCATCCTGGCTAAGAATGTGGCGATGAACTATGTTGATTCCACGGGCGTTATGCGGAAGATTAACATTATTGACACGCCCGGCCACGCCGATTTCGGCGGGGAAGTGGAGCGCGTGCTGAAAATGGCCGATGGCGTGCTGCTGCTGGTCGACGCTTTTGAAGGCCCCATGCCGCAAACCCGCTTTGTGCTCAAGAAGGCCTTTCACTATCACATCAAGCCAATCGTGGTTATCAACAAGATCGACCGCGTGGATTCGCGGCCCGATGAAGTGCTCAATGAAATCTTCGATCTGTTTGTGGAACTTGAGGCGGATGATGACGCCCTTGATTTCCCGGTTATTTACGCTTCCGGTCGCGCGGGGTTTGCACGCCTTGAAGCCGCTGACAGCAATATGGATATGCGTCCGCTGATGGAAACCATTGTCAAGAAAATTCCCGGCCCGGTGGCTGATCTGGAAAAGCCCCTGCAAATGCAGATTACAAACATTGACTACAACGAATACGTCGGCCGCATCGGTATTGGCCGTGTGTTCAACGGTTATTTGCGTAAGGGCGAAAAAATTGCGCTGCTAAAACGCGATGGTAAAAATGAAGCCCACACCATCACGGAACTGTATCTGTTTGCAGGCTTGGGACGGGAAAAAGCCGAACACGTGGAAGCCGGAGATATTTGCGCCGTCGTGGGCATTGAAGATGTGGATATCGGCGATACGATCGCGGCGGCGGAACATCCTGTGGCGTTGCCGCTGATTGATGTCGATGAACCCACCCTAAGCATGATTTTCAGCGTTAATGATTCGCCGTTTGCCGGACGTGAGGGCAAATTTATCACCAGCCGTAACGTCCGTGATCGGCTGTATCGTGAACTGCAAAGCAACGTAGCATTGCGGGTGGAAGATACCTCTTCAGCTGATTCGCTGCGGGTTAGCGGTCGCGGGTTGTTGCACCTGGGGGTGCTCCTGGAAAACATGCGCCGCGAAGGCTACGAACTTCAGGTCAGCAAGCCGAAGGTAATCTTCAAGGAACTCAACGGCCACAAGTGCGAGCCGGTGGAAAATCTGGTCATTGACGTTCCGCAACAGCATGTTGGCTCGGTCATGGAAGCTATCGGCAACCGGCGCGGCGAACTGGTGCGCATGGACACCAAGGGCAATATGACGCACCTGGAATTCACCATCCCCGCGCGCGGGCTGATCGGGTTGCGGACGCGCCTTTTGAACGCCACGCAGGGCGAAGCGGTCATGCATCACACATTTCATGATTATCAGTTTATCCGCGGAGCCTTGCCGGGGCGGCAGAATGGCGTGATGGTCAGCATGGAACTTGGCACCACCAATGCGTATGCCCTTGATACCCTGCAGGATCGCGGCGTCATGTTCGTGAAGCCCGGCGATGAAGTCTATGAAGGCATGGTCGTCGGTGAATACAATAAAGACACGGATATTACCGTCAATGTGTGTCGCGAAAAGAAACTCTCCAACATGCGCACCACGTCCAGTGACAAAAACATTATCCTCAAGCCACCCCGGGATATGTCCTTGGAAATCGCGCTGGAATATATTGAAGATGATGAACTTGTTGAAATTACCCCCCAGACCATTCGTCTAAGAAAGCGTTATCTCAAGGAGAATGATCGCAAGCGCATGGGGCGATCCGATGCAGCAATGGAAGCGGTTTCCGGATGATCGGCCGGCGTATGGGATTGTGGTCGAAGTACAGGAAATCAGCCGTGAGCCGAATCGATGTACATAATCATTATCTGCCCGGCATGGATGATGGCTGCCGCAGCTATTCCGACGCTTTGCCCTGTATAAAAGCGTTCATGGAAAAGGGATACAACCGGTTTTTTCTTACTCCCCATACCGGTCCGACCGATATGTGCGACATCCGGCCCGAGGCCACGCTGGCGGCCATGGATGAATTTCGCCGGCAGATGCTTTCCGTCGGAATTACGGCGGAATTCCGCCCCGGTGGAGAATTAAGGCTGTCTCCCGAAATGGCTCGGTGGAGAGATACCACCGGCGTTCCTACCTTTGGAATGAACACACGCTATGTCCTGGCGGACCTGTGGGAGCCTGATTGGCCCGCGTGGGCAGACCAGTGTGTAGACTGGCTGCAGGTAAACGGATTTACTGTGATTTTGGCCCACCCCGAACGCATGATGGTCATGCGGGAAAATCCCGATTTTATTCAAACATTGGCGAATCGCGGCGTATTGTTCCAGGGCAATCTGGGGCCACTGGGCGGCTCGGAGCCGGAACCCCAACGGCTTCTGGCTGAGCGCTTCCTGCAGGAGGGGCGATATTTTATGCTCGGTTCCGACTGCCACCGTTTTGCCCACGCCGGTGCCCGGCTTCAGGGTTTAGAACGCGCCAAAATTCTGGTGGGCGAGAAGATCCTTGATCAGCTCACCGTTGAAAATCCAGGCAAGCTCTGGGTGTGACCCAAACGTCCCGACCCCACGGGGAATTCAAGTGGTGAATCGACAGGAAATCTGAAAGCGAAGTCGATTGTTCGAACTGGCACCGCTGACCAGATTCGTCCAGAATTCTTGATCAGCCTCGCTGATGCGCAGGCCTTTTTCTTTTTCTCCCCCGTCGAAAGGCTCAAATATCACTTTGTTCTGTTCGCGGCTTTGAGTAAATTGAACTTCAACGGAGCGATCAAAGCGTGTCAACCACGAATTAACGGGTTTGCCGCGACAATTCTGCCATAGGTTGGTGGTATCCGTCGCCACCAGATAAAGCGGAGTGTCGGTTTCGATTTTCTTGGCCATGGTGCAGGCTCCTTAAATATGTCAAAAACTCCGGGATACAGAAAAAAGATGCTGTACCAACGGGATGCTTTCCTGTATCGGTGCTATTTAAGATAAAAAGGTAATGCTTTACCAAGTCCCTTTTTATCCCAGGCTGGTGTCACACAGCAAGCAGTTGGGCCGCCTTTTACCACATCTCATGCAGGCCTGTCTCTATTATAGCGGATTTTTATGGTAAAAGCTGCATGCTGCATTGTCGCTTCTTTTTTTCACAGCGACGGTTTATGCGAATTCGACCGAGA
Organism: Planctomycetota bacterium; assembly: GCA_021798635.1. The sequence goes on from JAJZGH010000023.1 coordinate 12,621, forward strand.
AGCGACGAGTCGCCGCACTGCTGCGATGGGGGGATATGGACCGAGCTTTGCCATCGGAGGGGGGCCTGGTCCGCGCTTCACCTATGAGACCGCAGCGGGAGTTGCTTCCTGTACACGGGGTGCCGGCTGAACATCCTCCAAGCGACGATCCGTAAGCAAAAATTGCGCAAACTGATCGGCCGGCACCGGCGGACTGAAGTAATATCCCTGCATGGCATGGCAACCCAGCAGCTTTAACAATGTCACTTGTTCAATTGTTTCCACACCTTCGGCGATGGTGCGTAATTGCAGATTGTCCGCCAGATCGACAATGGTATCCACCACCGCGAGGTCTTTCGGGTCATCCATCATATCGCGGATAAACGATCGATCTATTTTCAGTGTATCAATCGGGAATCGCGTGAGGTAGCTTAAGCTGGAGTATCCCGTGCCAAAGTCATCAAGGGAAAAGCGAATTCCGAGTTTCTTGATTTCCAGCATACGGTCGCGCAAGGCGTCGGTCTGCTGCATCAGCGTTCCTTCGGTGATTTCCAGCTCCAGCAGCGACGGGTCCACGCCCGTTTCCTTCAGAATGGTGCGAACCGTATTTTCAAGCGAGGCCTCGCGGCATTGCAGACCGGAGAGATTCACCGCAATAGGAACCACCGGCAGACCCGCAAGCTGCCAGCGGCGATTTTGCTCGCAGGCGGTGCGCATAACCCATTCACCCAGGATAATGATTAAACCTTTTTCCTCGGCCAGGGGAATAAAGCGCAAGGGAGAAATCAGGCCGCGTTCAGGGTGCAGCCAGCGGATCAGGGCTTCGGCACTGATTATCCGACCTGTCTGCAGATTCACCACCGGCTGATAATGCAGCACAAACTGATCCAGTCGAATTGCTTCGCGCAGATCATTTTCCAGCCGTATGGACTCAACCGCCGCTTCGTGCATTTCAGGCGTATGGAATGTCGCACGGTTGCGGCCTTCTTTCTTCACTTCATAAAGCGCTTCGTCCGCCGTCCGCAGCAGTACGCCGCTGTCCTTGCCGTCACGCGGAAACACGCTCATACCGATACTGCACGTAATGTGGAACGTATGACCCGCGATGACAAACGGTACAGTCATGGCTTCAATAATTTTCTGGGAAACCACCGCCACATCCTCGGGTGATTGCGGATCCGTTATCAGAACGATAAATTCGTCACCGCCCAGCCGTGCCAGGGTGTCTTCCGCGCGCAATGCACTGCGGATGCGCATGGCCGCACTTTGCAGAAGTTCGTCGCCAAAATCATGGCCCAGGGTATCGTTAACGGTCTTAAAATTATCCAAATCCAGAAAAAGTATCCCCACGAGGCTGTCGCGGCGCTGCGCTTCGCGAATGGACTGTTCAATGCGGTCAATTAACAGCGTGCGGTTTGGCAAACCCGTCAGCGCGTCATGGAACGCCAGATAATGGATGCGCTCTTCGGCGGCCTTGCGTTCACTGACGTCGCGGAAAATGCTTAATATCAGGTGCCGACCCTGCAAGTCCACACGCGATTCAACGGCATCCGCGGGAAACGTGCGTTGATCTTTGCGGAGAATGGTCACATTGGAATCCACGGTTCGACCCGTAACCAGAATTTTAACGTATCTGGCCAATATGTCCGATTGTTGATTTTTTGGAAACAGAGCTGTCGCGGGCATGCGCAAAAGTTCTTCACGGGTGTAGCCCAGTTGATCCAACGCGCGACGGTTGGCTTCAATAATCCGTCCGTCGCTTTCGGAGAGGATGATCGCATCGCCGGCGGCTTCCATGACCACGTGATAGCGTTGTTCGGAATCCCGCAGGGCCTGATCGGAAGCCTTACGAAAATCTTCGCGTGCTCTATCTTCAATCGCAAACGATACTCCGGTGGAAATTTCCGTCAGCAAATCCGTGAACTGAGCGTCAAATCTCTCCTCGGCGGAACAATAAATCACAAGTACGCCAACGACCGTGCCATGGCGGATCAGCGGAAAGGCCGCCGCTGATTTCAAGCCCGCCTGAACCGCCTGGATTTCCCATTCACGCGAGGGTGATAAAAAATCCAGGCGATTGATGATCACCGGCTTACGCGTTGTTATGCAATTATCAAGAGGCTGGCAGCCGGCAGGCAATGAATTGTCATCGGTGCTAATGATGCGCTTTAAATAGGTGTTCACTGCGGGTCCGGCGCTGGCAGCGGGTATCAGATGGTTGGTGGCGGAATCAATTGTGACGATTGCCGCGAGATCGAAATGCCCCAGTCGCACCACAATCTGGCAAACCTCTGAAAACAGTTCTTCCTGTCGGCAATGATGGGCAACGAGTCGGTTGGTCTGGCTAAGCGCATCATATAAATCACGTATCTGGCGAACCCGCCCCTCTGCGGTACTGCGTTCGAGGATTGCGCCGATTAATGAGCGATACATGGAGAAAAATAAAAACGCCATGATTGCGGCAACCGCCACCGTTATACTCAGGCTGACCGCCAGCCAGAATCTTAAGTTGGAAAGTCGGGCGGAGAACATGGTTTGCAGCCAGTGCATGGCCAGCGTTGACGCGCCGGAAATATTTTCTGCAATTTTGTCAGTAATAAAAAGCAAACGAGTCCGCGTATCCAGGTCAAGGTTGCCGGGCTTTTCCGAAAGGCTCATAAGATTTTGGCTAAGGTTCGGGAGCTGGGATATACGGGAGTCCATAAGGGTCAGGAAATCGGGACGGGTTTGCATCGGCAAGCGCAGGGAATGCCGAATGGATCTGATTTGTCCCCAGCCAAGACGGGCAATTAGAAGGCGGACGTCGTTACTTTGCGCGAACGCCTGGGCGGGGGTTTGCGGATTTTCAAGTAAGGCAATGCGGAGTTTTCCAAGATCAGCCAGCGCGTCGGGAATCTGCGTGCGGACAACTTCTATTACGCCTAGAGTGCGCGGATCGTGATCATGCCGCAGTTGGGCATAATCAGAGGCAATCAACGCGATATTCCAGATATGCGATAATTCACGTGTGTATTGCGGTACTAAAAGCCGCGGCGGCAGCGAGCGATCGGCGGTTTTGAGGCTGTCCCAATTCTTAATGATGGAATTCCATAACCCGCTGACATGCAAGGTGCCTGCTAAGTTCCGGTTTTCCCGCCCCATACTCGCTATCAGATAATCAATTTCATCGCGGGTGGTTGCATTTTTTCCAGAGGGTATAAATTCGTGCCGATCCGCAGAGACAACGGCCTGTTCATGAGATTGAATCAGAGCCATTAACTGGGCAATCGATTGGCTGTAGCGTGCCCACACGAGTTCCGCGTGCGCGGTACGTATTTGACTGATCTGTGATTCATACAATTGATAAAGGGGAATCGCAACCGCCAGCAGAAGCGCAAAGCCCACAATGGCGAATTTCGTTGGGTGTTTCAGCCGTTTCATAAAGGCTGTTAGTGGATCGCTCATGCCGTATTGAACCTCATTCCCTTCGGTATCCGAATCCAACAGATAATTCCGAACGTCGCCCGATTTACAGGCAAGAGTAACCCCAACCCGGCGAGGCCATCGACGGATTGTTCGCTGTCAACAGCGAATCGGCAACAGCAGCGAAAAAATGCCGTCACCACTACCATTATCGGCAATATGGGTGGCAATCTGAATGATCGCCCTATAAAAAAATCCCGGTCCCATGCCCGACAACCGCCATAATATGTAAAAACAGGCGGAAAACGGCTCCATCCGTGATGAGATTTATTGTCTGTGTTGGCGTTGTGGAACCGGAAAAAGAAGCTGCGAAATAGTTATTTCAAATGACAATTTGACCTTCTTCATTCGCGTGCTTATACTTCAGGCAATTGCTTCTCCGGAAAGTACCGGAGATGGGGATGTTGGTCAGGGTGTTTCGCTAAGGGGATGAAGCTGTTTCCCGCCCGATTTAAACTTTTAACGTCGCGTCGCATCGGTAGATTGAGTTCTTGGCGACTCGCACTGATTGCCTTGGGCGTGGCGGTTCCTGCGGGTTGCTCATTTGAGCCACCTCTGAAGGTGCCGCCCGCACCTCTGGTAAAGTCCTATACCGCCGGCTCTTCGCCGACAAAAATTGCGGCCATTTCAGGCGTCGGAGCTGCCGGTCAGGCCCAGGCTTTCGCGTACGGTGCGAAAGTGGAGTCCCGGTGGTGGAAACTCTATAATTCCCGCGCTATCGATAGGCTCGTGCATCGGGCCATTATCAATAGTCCGACTTTGACTGCGGCGGCGGCTACATTGCAGGAAGCCCATGAGAATCTGAAATCCGTTGAAGGGCTTTTTTATCCACAGTTGGGCCTGTCTACGACGGGGCAACGGCAGCGGCAAAGTGGTGCCGGCTTTGGCGGACCGACGCGCATTTATTCTTTGTATACCGGCGAACTGCAGGTCAGTTACGATCCGGACATATTCGGCCTTAACCGCATTGTCATGCACTCCTACAAGGCGCAGGAAGATCAGCAACGATATGCCTTGCAGGAGGCGTATCTGACGTTGGAAGGCAACACGGTTACCACGGCCATTCAAGTTGCTTCGTTGGAAGCGCGCGTGAAAACCACGGAATCGCTGGTGCGCAATGAAGCTTATATTCTAAAAATTGTCCGACAGCAGTACCACTTGGGGGCTGTAACCTATCTGGATGTAGTCAATCAGGAAAGCCAGGTGGCGGCCACTCAGGCGACGCTACCTCCTTTGGAACAATCGCTTTCAGCGGCGCGCCACGCACTGGCCGTCTTGCTGGGACGGATTCCTTCGCAGGCGCGCATTCCCAGTTTAAATTTGAATCTGTTGAATCTGCCGGCTTCGCTGCCCGTATCAATGCCTTCCGCCCTGGTGCATCAGCGGCCGGATATTTTATCCGCCGAGGCCCAGTTGAGGGCCGGTGATGCGCAGGTAGGCGAAGCGGTGGCAAAAATGTATCCGTTGATCCAGATTACCGGAGATATTGGATTTGAAAATGGGAGAATCGCCAATTTCTTTGACGCCTCCAGCCTGATATGGTCCGTGGCCGGCGGTTTGACCCAGACCATTTTTGACGGCGGCACCTTGCGGGCCAATAAGCGCGCTGCAGAGGCCGCACTTCAGGCTGTAATCGCGGATTATCGGTACACCATTATTAATGATTTCTCGCAGGTGGCGGATGCCCTGCGCGCTGTCCAGCACGACGCCCAGACGTTGCGCTATGAGCAGCAGGCGTATGTCGCGGCACGTCGCGCTTACCAGCTGGCCCGTTGGGAATATAAGGCCGGTTCGGTGGATTACACGACATTTTTAACGGCCCAGGTGCAGTATCAGCAGTCCAGCCTGGCGGTGGTAACCGCACAATCGCAACGCTATGCGGATACCGCCGCTTTGTTCGTGGCGATGGGCGGCGGCTGGTGGCCGAAACAATACAGAACAGTTCACAGGCATTCGGTGGTTGAAGTTTCCAAAACCCCTATGACCCGGCCTGCCGCAACGCAGCCGACGGTTAAAAAGTAAAGCGGAGGTCCGCAACGATTATGGCAAAACGTATTATTATTTCTGTGATTGTGCTGGCTATTTTTCTGGCGGTAATCATCGGTTTGTTTGAATTCAAACTGATGGTGAACCGGAAAATCGCGTACGCCATTGCCCACATGCCTATCCCGCCCGTAACGGTCTCAACCGGAGTTGTGAGGTCGCTGATCGTGCCGCAGGCCATCCATGTGGTAGGCAGCCTTACTGCTGTTCAAGGCGTACAAATCTCAGCGCAAATATCCGGAAATGTCACGGCCATCTATTTTCATTCCGGTCAAAAGATCCGCTCCGGCCAAAAGCTTGTTCAACTCGATAACACCACGCAGTTGGCGCAACTGAAAGCCGACTTGGCTGCCGAGTCACTGGCCAATACCAATCTGCTCCGGACCGAGAGTCTCATCAAACACCGTGCTGCGGCACAGGCGACACTGGACGCCAATCAGGCCGCACTTTTACAAGCCAAGGCTCTGGAAGCGGGGGATCGTGCGACGCTTAGTAAGTTGGCCATTACAGCTCCATTTACCGGTTATCTGGGCTTACGCCAAGTGAGCTTGGGCCAATATGTCTCTCCAGGCTCGCCAATCGTGACGCTTAATACATGGAATCCGTTGTATCTGGATTTCTCAGTTCCGCAGAACGACCTGGCTGAAGTGCACAGCGGACAGACTGTGAAGCTTAAGGTTGATGCTTACAGCAACCAGGTATTTACCGGCAAAGTTGAAGCGCTATCGTCACAAGTGGATATCGCTTCGAGAAACATTCAGATGCAGGCCGTCTTGGCTAATAAGCGACTGCTGCTGAAACCCGGTTTGTTTGGTCGCGTAAAATTGCTTACCGGCGTGAAAACGAAGTCGCTGGTGGTCAATGCCGATGCCATTACCTATAACACCTTCGGTGACTATGTATACGTCATTAAGAAAACCGTCAAAGCCGGTAAAACAATATTGACCGTCGTGTCGGTGCTGGTGAAGACCGGCAATCCTATTGGCAACGACGTTGAAGTAACTTCCGGGCTAAAGGCCGGAGAAGTGGTTGTGACCGCCGGTCAGCTTAAACTGCGGCCCGGTGCGGTAGTCGTGATAAATAACACAATAAAACCATAAGGCAAGGTTTGAATTTAAATGAAGTTCACGGATCTATTTATCAAGCGTTGGGTTCTGGCCAGCGCTATTAATCTCATCATTCTGGTACTGGGGTTGCGCGCCTGGATGAGCATGACCACGCAGGAATACCCGACCGTTACCAGCACCATTGTCACAGTCAGTACTTCCTATCCGGGAGCTGACCCGTCACAAGTTCAGGCGTATATTACCTCGCGTCTGGAACAGGCGGTTGCGCAGGCTCCGAACATTGATTACATGACGACATCGAGTTCGGAAAGTACCTCGACGATTACCTGTAACATGGTCTTAAATTCCGATCCCAATGCGGCCGTGGCACAAATTCTGTCCAAAGTGCAACAGGTGACCAGTCAGTTACCGCCCGCCAGTCAGGCCCCGGTCATCAATGAAGAAGTCGGAGATGCTCGCGCCTTAATGTATCTGGCATTTGCCAGTAAAACCATGAGCCAGCAGCAGATTGATGATTATCTGCTGCGCGTGGTTCAACCGAAAATTCAATCGCTTCCGGGGGTCAGTCAGGCGCAGATTTTACCGGCCGGCACCGGCTCCAGCGGCAACAGTTTCGCGTTGCGCGTGTGGCTCAAGCCCGCCAAACTCGCGGCCCTCGGATTGACACCAGCGGATATTTCATCGGCATTGACCAGCAATAACTTTGTTTCCGCGATTGGCCGAATTCGTGGGAAAAATATTGCCCAGGTTATTACCGCCAATACTTCCATCAGCAATCTTTCTCAGTTTCGGAACCTCGTGGTTAAGTATGTCAACGCGGTTCCCATTCGTCTTAAAGATGTGGCCGATGTGCAGCTTGGGGCGCAGAATTATAATCAAAGCGTTTTCATGAGCGGGGTCCCGGCGACGTTTATCGGCGTGTTTCCATCCCCGTCCGCCAACAGCCTTACGCTCGGCCACGAAGTGCACGCCGCCTTGCGGCAGATTGAAGCCAATCTTCCCGCAGGGCTTCATGCCGCTGTTCCTTATGATGGCACCGTTTATATTAAAGCGGCCATTTCGGAAGTTGAACATACGCTGCTGATTACCCTGGGCATTGTGGTACTGGTTATTTTTCTTTTCCTGGGATCTGTCCGGTCTCTGTTGATTCCGGTTGTCGCCATTCCGTTATCCATTATCGGTGCCGGAATCCTGATGATCGCCTTCGGCTTTACCATCAATTTACTGACCCTGCTTGCGATTATTCTGGCAATCGGTCTGGTGGTGGATGACGCGATTATTATCGTGGAAAATATCCATCGCCATGTGGATGAAGGGTTACCACCGATGCGCGCTGCCATGCTGGGCGCACGTGAACTTGCCGGCCCGATTCTTATTATGTCCACAAGCCTGGCTGCGGTTTTCGCACCCATTGGCTTTATGGGCGGCTTGACCGGAAGCCTGTTTACGGAATTTGCCTTTACTCTGGTTTTCACAGTGTTTATGTCGATGATTGTCGCCTTAACACTTTCTCCCATGCTTAGCAGCAGGGCACTTAAACCAACCGCGGAACATGGGCTGGTTCATTTCCTGGACACTGTGTTCATGGCATTGCGCCGGGGGTATGAAGGTTCCTTGCGGGCTATTCTGGCTTTTCGCTGGCTGCTATTAATTATGGCGCTGGTGCTGTTTGTAAGCATTCCGTTTATGCTCATGCAAACCCAAAGCGAATTAGCTCCCACCGAGGACCAGGGCATTTTGTTTTTCTCAGGAGTAGGCCCGCCAACCGCAACGCTGCATTACATGAGCGCCTATGCCACGCAGATTCGAAAAATCTGCCAGAGCTTTCCGGAAACGCAGCAAGTGTTCCAGATTAATGGCTTTTCACCCTTAACCCCGGGCTACAACGGCTTAATCGGCGGCATGTTGCTCAAACCGTGGTCGCAGCGGACGGTCACGCAAATGCAGCTCACGCAGCCCTTGCAGCAGAAGCTCTCGCAAGTTGCCGGTTTGCAAACCACCGATTTCGCCTTACCTTCCATTCCGGGCGCACCGCTGGGCCTGCCGGTTCAATTTGTTATTACTTCCACCAAAGGATATGAGAGCCTGGATCACGCAGCGGGGAAAATCATTGCAACGGCCGAAAAAAGCGGAAAATTCCTGTTTGTTACCAAGGATTTAAGATATGACGCGCCCCAGGTTCAATTAATCATCAACCACAGCCTTGTGGCCGCTCTGGGGCTTAATAACAGTGATCTTGCCGCCGACCTCCAGCCGCTGCTGGGAGGAAATTATGTCAACCGTTTTGATTTGCAGGGACACACCTATAAGGTCATTCCCCAGCTTGAGGATAACTTGCGGGCTACAGCCTCCATGCTTAAACGCATTTATATCAAAACCGCCGGCGGCCAAATGGTTCCGCTTTCCACGGTGGTGACAATACACCATCGTGTTGAGCCGGAGTTTCTACCGCAGTTCCAACAACTTAATTCTGTAACCATCTCCGCGCTGCCGGCACCGGGTACCAGCATGGGCAGCGCTTTGTCCTATTTGCATACGACAGTTCAATCGTTATTTCCCACGGGCTATGCCGTGCATTATGGCGGTGAGTCCCGGCAATTTGAGCAGCAGGGCAATGCAATCTACATCACATTTATTCTTGCGATTATTCTTATTTTCCTGCTCATGGCAGCGCAATTTGAAAGTTTCCGCGATCCCTTGATTGTGCTGTTCACGGTTCCCATGTCGATATTTGGTGCCGCGCTATTCATGTTCCTCGGCGTAGCGAAATTAAATATCTATACAGAAGTCGGACTGATTACGCTTATTGGATTGATTACCAAGCAGGGCATTTTAATTGTGGAATTCGCCAACAAGCTTCAGGAAAATGAGGGCATGTCCATCTATGATGCCGTCATTCACGCTTCAGCCGTGCGATTGCGACCCATCCTCATGACCACCGGAGCCATGGTGCTCGGTGTGGTGCCTCTGTTAGTGGCGTCGGGGGCCGGAGCCGTCAGCCGATTTGACATGGGCTTGATGATCGCGGCCGGACTGTCGATCGGGTGCCTGTTTTCGCTGTATGTTATTCCCGTGGCCTATACCTTTATCGCCAGCCGCAAGGAGAAAATAGAAGCCACCCCCGAAGAAGCGCACGGTGGGGCGGTATCTTAACTATCCGTCGGTTCCCGCGACCATACCCGCGAACAAAAACGTCTCTACAGTAAAATGCTGGAATTACGCTTCATGAGCGGTGAATTCCAGCTCATCCGGCGTCATCGGGGCCTCGGCCAGCGGCAATATTTTCCCCTGGCGCGGCTGAATTCCCCAGAGATGACGTACCATAAAATCCCGCACCTGACGCCATGTGTACTGCCAATGATAACCCGCCGCACCATGATGCCCGGGCGGCACAAACAGAAATTCAAAATCCTTATTGGCCTTTTGCAGCGCATTAATCACCTGCATCGTGCAGCACGGGTCTACGTTATGATCCATCCCGCCCGCGATGAGCTGCAATTTTCCGGTGAGCTTGTGAGCATTGGTGACATTGGACTGCTGGGCGTACCACGGCCCGATGGGCCAGCTCATCCATTGTTCGTTCCACCAGATTTTATCCACACGGTTATCATGACAGCCGCTATTGGCCGATGCGACTTTATAAAAATCGCCGAATGCCAGTAATGCCCGCAAGGCACTTTGTCCACCCGCGGAGGTGCCGTAAATTCCCACGCGTGAGAGATCCATTTGCGGACATACGCTTTTCTGGGCGGCCTTGATCCATGGAACTCGATCCGGAAATCCGGAATCTCCCAGATTTTTCCAGCACACGTCATGAAAGCGCTTGGACCGATGGGATGTTCCCATCCCGTCAATCTGCACCACGATAAAGCCGATTTCCGCCATCGTCTGCGGCCAATGGAACGGCTTAAAGGCTTTGGGTACAAAAGCACTTTGTGGCCCGGCGTAAATATGTTCGATCACCGGATATTGCCTGCGGGGGTCAAAGTGCGTGGGGCGGTAGATGACACCGTAAATATCCGTCGTGCCGTCGCGGCCTTTGGCCACAAAGGGCTGGGGCAAGGGCAGGCCCGTCTTATGCAATTCCGATATATCCGCCCGCTCCAGCTCGCGCAACATTGCTCCGGTTTCCGCGCTACGTAATTCTATCACCGGTGCCGCATTTACCCGCGACCACGTATCAATACAGAAGCGGTGGCCGGGCGAAAATTGGACGGTGTGCATACCATTGGCGGTTGTGAGATGCGTCATGGCCGATCCGTCGAAATTAACCCGGCAATAATGTACAAAATACGGGTCCTGATCCGGAAATATTCCTCCGGCCTGAAACCATACCTGCCGCTTTACCGGGTCCACGTGCTCCACGTGCCGTACAACCCATGGGCCTGAAGTTATGCGGTGGCGCACGGTGCCGCTGTGTACATCAATTAAATATAAATGATTCCATCCGTCGCGTTCCGACATCCAGATCATTTCATCTGTTTCCGGCAGATAAAAGGTGAACTGTTTGCCGGAGTAATCAAAAAACTTTGGCGACCGGTCATCGTGGCATATTTCCTGTACCAGCGTTCGAGACGCCCCGGTAAGAGCATCCACGCTGATAAGGCGCATAACCTGATGATCGCGTTGATTGTATAAATACGTAAATGAGCGGGAGTCTCGATTCCACCGTATCTCCGTAATACTCCATGGATTGGGTGCTAAATCCGTGCTGATTGGAATTTCTTTTGCATGCGGTGCATCAAAAAGATGGGGACGGGTAATGGCTACTTTGTCTCCCGGTTTCTGGTAAAAAAAAGACACCAGCTTCGCTTCATTTTCGGGCACCGCATAATTGAGTTCCCGAACTTGCCGATCAAATCCGGGAATAGTCCGCAGAACCAGAAATTTGCGAGAATCGGAAGCCCAGAACACACGCGGCTCAAAATAATTATCGGCGCTGCCGTCGTATGTTAATTGCTGTTCGTGTTGGCCCTGTGCCGATTTCAGAAACACATTGTAATTGCGGATACGAACAGCCCAGCGACCGTCCGGTGACCGTGCGGATTCCGCCGACCACCGATTTGGCTCACTTGCGGCAAATGCCGGAGGAATCACGGGAGCTTTCCACAGCGCATGTGGTGTAACCGTGTAATCGGTCAGCTGACAGTCATAGCCGCGTTTACCCATATTAAACGCGATCACGGTGTCGGTGATAGCTGTGATAGTAATGTTCAGATCATGGGCATTTATTTTTGCGTTCTCTAATCGCCCCAGACTATCCGCGAGGCGAAAATGATTAAACGCCTCCATGCGCGTCCCCGCAGGCATATCCACCAGCAGGTACTCTTTCCTTCCCCCCTCGCGCGTGGCCACATACCAGAACCGTTTGCCATCCGGCAGCCAGTGCGGAACGATGTGGCTGTTGCGCGTCTTGCCATCAGTAACCGCCCACAAATTCACCGCCCGCTCATACGCTTCCAGCGTCGCGATGTTGCGGTTGGCAGCCTCCCGCGGTACGTCCGCCAGAGAATAGGCCGGTTGGTCTGGCCGTTCCGACCGCTCGTCGGGCAATGCGCCGGCAGCGGCGAACTGTGCGGCCGATGGGGCGATTGCGGCAGACAGGCCTCCCGCCAAAGCCGTTCCCAGAAAGCCGCGCCGTGACAGCTCCGGTGCCTCCGGCGTCGGGACCGGGGAGGCGGTTATGTCACCATCACCGACACCGGTATTTCGCGTTATAGTCATCAGCTGCGCTCCTGTTAGTTTGCCTCCGCAGCGTAGGCTGCGGTATAAACGTATAAGCGTAATCTAATGCGGAGTAAAAATATGTCCAATCACATCAGATTTGATAGTTGCTATTACGCCCTTGTCGGAACCCCCGCAGGCACTTGTGGATTGCTGTGGCAGGAGGGCGTGGAAGCCACGCCGCAGTTGTTGCGCGTGTATCCGGCGTGTCCCAATTCCGCCATTTTGCTTAAAACACTCCAGAAAGAATATCCAACTGCTGAAGTATGTACCGGAGACATCCCACCCTGGATTCGCCGCGCACAGGAATTTCTTCAAGCGTATTATTCCGGCGATGCAAGTAATTCCGTGAGCACACAATTGGATTGGCCATGGCTGAAACAATTTCTCTTCTGGCAGGGACAGACCGCTTTTTCACGCCGCGTGCTGGAGGCAACATTTCAGATTAAGCGCGGCACCACGATCAGCTATGGCGCTCTGGCCGGAAAAATTAAGCGCCCCGGCGCTGCACGTGCCGTCGGCGGAGCTTTGGCCCGCAACCCCTGGCCGGTGCTCATTCCCTGCCACCGCGTGATCGGTTCCAACGGCACCCTGACCGGCTTTTCCGGCTACGGAAAAATCGCCGCAAAAAAACGAATGCTCGCGCTTGAGCAAGCCGGACATTGGGTCGGCTAACAACATGTTGGCGCGCCGGCACCCCAAGATTTCAGTGCGGGGACCCCGGCAAAGCAAACCGCCCCCGACTACTTCCCTGACCTCTAAGGATGACGGGGCACCCGGTGATTGTTTTACTTACGACCACAATGGGATTGAACCGCGGATTGCGCGGATAACGCGGATACCAATAGGATCGGTTTGGCACCGCTGCGATATTGGCGGAGAAGAAAAAGTCGCTCTGGGTTGCCACGGCGATTCTTAAACAGCGCTGTGCGAAGGCTGAATGGAAGTCTCAGAGGCATGGAAGCCCGGTGTTTATCCGCGTAATCGGCGTAATCCGCGGTCTTTTATGCAGTCGATGTTGAGTTGCATATCGGGTACCGAGATTTCAGGGAGGCTGCCCAAAAATCCTTGCTGCCATATCGGCAGTTTAATGCCTGCCCAGACGGCAATTAACCCCTGAAAAGGCTTGCTTTTCGCTATTTTCTTCTGGTACGGCATTTGTTATGTGCCTGAAAGGGACCGGTTAATTTAAGGTTCCTCGAAAGGAAGTTCTATGCGCTTCGACAAATTTACTGTGAAAGCTCAAGAGGCTCTGGCCAATGCTCAAAGTTTGGCGGCGGAAAAGCAGCATGGGGAGGTGACGGCGCTGCACGTGCTATCCGCGTTGCTGGCGGATAGGGATGGAATCATCCGTCCGCTGCTGGCCAAATTGGGCGTGGATGCCGGGCAGTTGGATTCGAGTGTTGAAACACAACTTGATCGTTTGCCCAGCGTCTCCGGCGGGGCGCAGTTGGGCATGGCTCGGGATGTCAGTGAGGTGCTCGCTGCAGCGCAGAAGGAAGCGGATCGTTTGAAGGACGAGTACCTTTCCACAGAGCATTTGCTGCTGGGATTAATCGCTTCCCAATCAGCGGCAAAAAATGCGCTGACCGCATCGGGTATAAATAAAAATGCCGTTCTCGCCGCTTTGAAAGATATTCGCGGCACTTCCCGTGTGACAGACCAGAATCCGGAAGATAAATATCAGACTCTGCAAAAATATGGCCGCGATCTGGTGGAATCCGCCCGGCAGGGAAAACTGGACCCCGTCATTGGTCGTGATGAAGAAATTCGCCGCTGTATGCAGGTTCTTAGCCGTCGCAGTAAAAACAATCCGGTGCTTATTGGTGAGCCGGGCGTTGGTAAGACGGCCATTGTGGAAGGCCTGGCACAGCGCATTTTAACGGGGGATGTACCGGAGGGGCTTAAGAATAAAAAGCTGATCGCGCTGGACATGGGCGCTCTGGTGGCCGGGGCCAAATACCGTGGTGAATTTGAGGATCGCCTGAAAGCGGTTCTGAAGGATGTGGAACAGGCGGCAGGCGGCGTTATTCTGTTTATTGATGAACTGCATAACGTGGTGGGTGCCGGCCGGGCGGAAGGAAGCATGGACGCATCTAATTTGCTTAAACCTGCCCTGGCACGCGGGGAATTGCGTTGCATCGGTGCAACCACCTTAGACGAATACCGCAAATACATTGAAAAAGACCCGGCGCTGGAGCGGCGTTTTCAGCCGGTGATGGTACCCCAGCCATCGGTTGAGGATACAATTTCCATCTTGCGCGGCCTGAAGGAGCGTTATGAAACGCACCATGGCGTGCGCATTGTGGATGCTGCTCTGGTAGCCGCAGCCACATTAAGCAACCGCTATATTACCGAGCGCTTTCTGCCGGACAAGGCCATTGACCTTATTGATGAGGCCGCCAGTCGATTGCGGATTGAAAATGATTCCATGCCCGCGGCATTGGATGACCTGCGGCGAAGAATCATGCAGTTGGAAGTGCAGCGCGAAGCGCTGAAAAAGGAAAAAGACGAGGCTTCTCGGCAACAATTGGAGAAAGATCAGAAACTCCTGGCGGATCTCAATGAGCGCAACGCCGAACTCACGGCCAAGTGGGAACGTGAATCGGGCGTCTTGCGGGGCATCAAGGCCATCCGGGAAAAAATTCAACAGACCCAGACGCAATTGGAGGAAGCTCAGCGGCAGGGAAAACTGGAAGAGGCGGCCCGCTTGCGCTACGGGGACATGCGGCAACTTGAGGCGGATCTGCAGGCCCGGCAGAAGCAACTGGAGGAAATACTCAAATCCGGCCAGTCGATGGTGCGCGAAGAAGTTACGCCGGAGGAGATCGCCCATGTTGTCGCAAAATGGACGGGCATTCCGGTGACGAAAATGCTGGAAGGCGACAAACAACGTCTGAAACGCATGGAAGAATTTTTGCGGCGTCGCGTCATCGGACAGGATGAGGCGGTCAAGGCCGTCAGTAATGCGGTGCGGCGCAATCGCGCCGGGCTTGGAGATCCGCGCCGACCCATTGGCAGTTTTATGTTTTTAGGGCCTACCGGCGTGGGCAAAACAGAACTGTGCAAAGCCCTGGCGGAATTTTTGTTTGATACCGAAGAATCCATGATACGCATTGATATGTCTGAGTTTATGGAGCAGCACAGCGTGGCTCGGCTCATCGGGGCACCGCCGGGATATGTGGGCTATGAGGAAGGGGGCGTGCTGACGGAATCGGTTCGTCGCCGGCCGTATTGCGTTATTCTGTTTGATGAAATTGAAAAGGCCCATCGTGATGTGTTTAATGTGCTTTTGCAGGTGCTTGATGATGGACGCCTGACCGATGGGCAGGGGCGCACGGTTGATTTTAAGAACACGCTCATCGTCATGACCAGTAACCTGGGTTCTCAGAT
>JAJZGH010000245.1 GCA_021798635.1 Planctomycetota bacterium
CGAATTCAGTTCGTCCCGTACCCAGTGGCATAAGCATAACAAATTCCCTGCGCAAAACGGAACGCGCTTTCACAGAACCAATCAACCTGAAACATGTCATACCCGGTACGATGCGTTTGGGAACGCCATCGGCTTCGACGCCGGCACAGCGTTAACAACCTATCTCTACAGTTCCATGCCCTTGGACGCGGCCAGCGGGAATTATTACGATCATGCAAGACTCTACAACTCCGGCAGCGGCGAGTTCACCCAATCCGATTACGGCTACACCGGTTCGCTTGCCAATCCGATGACCGGTCTGCCCTACATGTATGGCGGCGGCGATCCGATCAACTTGCTGGATTTGAATGGGCATGAATGGACGGTCGAAGACGTCATGGTGGCGACCATCGAAATGTCCCGCGTCGCCGCCTTCTACGCGACCAATCCCGTGGCCGTGCTCGCCCAGGCAGGGAATCTGGCCCTCTGGGTCGAGGCCAACCAGCTTCTGCTTGCATCGAGCGCGATGTTAGGCGGGCTGCTGGCCGAGTCGGCGGGTGATGGGGCGCAGTTTATGGGGCGCAGTTTATCATTGACGCAACGACGGGCTTGCTTAATAATCCGCAATCTTACACGGGCATTAACGGTGGTGCGCTTGTGGAAGCGGCGGGAGGCGCGAACGCAACGCAGTACCAGGTGATCGACCGCGTCGACGCGCTACCCAACGGTATGAAAAGTGTGATATCGTTCGGATCATCGGCCACGACCAATGCAGAGAGGCTCGCGGGGAGAATAGGCGAAAAGGTGGAGCGACTAGATTCCAAGACGTCTATCCAAGTTCGCCCGGGCTTCGGAAGCCTGGGTGAACCCATTCCGGTTGGCGAGATAGGGTCGCGGTCCGTCGTCTTTGGCATTCCGGAGAACAACCTAAGCATTCTGCAGAATCCCGCGTTCCGTAGCGAATTGGAGCAGATCCGTGCCGAGGCGCAAAACGTCGAGGTAATCGTTGTTCCCGTTCGGAACTGGATTGTTGCCGGTGAGGCGACAGGAGGCGAGTAAACCATGGCAAAGGCTTTCTGCGAAATTTACCTTGACGTCGACGCCGACAGGTTTTACATCTTAAGCTACGCTCTTGGCGGTGGTGGGGGCTACGGGCCAATCTGGCCGCCGGCGGAGTTAGCTCGGGCGGAGTTTTCGCGCGTCGGAAAACCAATGATTATTAGAGAAATAGCGGCTGCACTCACTAGGGCCCCGACCAGCCCCTCCCCCGATTTTTCATCTCTTCAGCAGATGAAAATGTTGGAAGTGATGGAAGGCCGCGAGGCTGGCCAGCTTGAAATCAAGCGTTGTGATCAGGTTCTTGTTTCAGAGGAGGTGTTCCACAGCACCACAGAATCAAAGCTGGTCGCGGTTGATCCGGCGGTGAGTAATGAGGATTTCGCCAAAATTGTGGAGAACACGTTTGCCCGCTGTGTCTGCCACACATCGAGGGACATCGAACTCGCGAGATCACCTTTCATCAACATATACCTGGAAGCTACGGGGACAAGGTTCTATCTTTTGCGCTGGGTGCGGTCGGGTAATCATGGAACGAACGGCGAACAGATGATTGCCCCCGCCAACAGCCACATCGTTCCGTGGGGTAGCCCGATTGCGGTGTCGCGGGACGAAATGCGCCTGGGCGGAAGGGACTTGGTCCTTGGCGAACTGGCGGCGTTTCCCTCCTGGCGGCCGGATCAAAACCCCAACCCCGACCCGGACGCCAGAATCCTGAGGAAACTCGGCCTTTTGATGATGAACCGGGTAAGCGTTGTACAGGTGGACGAGAGCGTGAAACTGCTCCGCTTGTACGGTGTTCCACCGGGTGTCAATCTGCTGGCCTACCACACGTTCAGGCGTTATCCATGGCACTATTGGCTTGATAAAAGACACGTGTCGCTTCCCGATGGCGTTGGCAATGAAGAGTTTTTCATATCCCTTGAAAAGGCTTTTTCCATGTGCGTTGAAACGGACGAGGAACTATGAATGGAACTGCTGCCGTAGCGGCCCAGGTAATTGTGAAGGAACCGATTACAATGATCACGGAGCACTGATCGCTAATCAAAATACTCAGGACGAACGCATGGCTGTAAAGGCCCAGCGAATTGTGAAGGTGCTAATATTCATGACAACGGGTGATTGCACGGTTGTCCACCGGTGAAATGCTATGTAATTATGTCAATAGGTGGAAAAAGTTCGGCATCTTTCGCATTGGCACGCATTGGCACTTATTTGCCATCAATGTGGCCAGGGGTATAATCCACCTCGAACTACGTGGAAGGGAATGCATACTTGGTCGCAACGAACGAAATGCTTCCGGAAAAGAATCAAATCGGCCAACGCCAGCGCGGAACCTCCATCCCCTCTGCCGCCTCTGTGGTTAATTTCAATAATCAAAGATCACGGATCGACGATCAGAAATTCGGATTCTCCGACGATTTGTTCATTGATCATTGCTTATTGTTATTTGAGCGCCGCGCCGACGCCGGCAATCGCATTGAGGTCACGACCGTTACGGGGACCAATTCACCGGTGACCACTTACTTTCTTGTGGATACGCAGACGCAGACAAGCTATTCTCAGGTGATTGAGCAAAGCACCACGCCGGGCACGCCGACGGTGAGTTACGTTTGGGGCCTGAATCTGATCGCCCAGAACAATGCGGTCGGGACAACGAATGCGGGAACCTATTACTTCATCGTCGATGGCCACGGCAGCACGGTGGCGTTGACGGATGCCAATGGTAACGTCGTGCAAACCTTCCATTACGATGGTTTCGGTAATGCGCTGGGCTTTACGCCGAGCACGGCGATCACGCAATATTTGTATACTCAACAGTATCACGATTTAGTCAATAACACATATTACGATTGGGCTCGGAATTACGATCCGGCAACCGGATTATTCGACCAGGCCGATTATGGCTACAGCGGCTCGCTTGCCAATCCCATGACTGATCTGCCGTACGCCTTCACTGGCGGGGATCCGATCAACATGAGTGATTTGAATGGGCATGGCTTTAGCATCCCCGATGTGCTTGCAAGCATTTCCATAATGACCGCGATAGTCGGCATCGCACCAGTCGCGGGCGCAGGCCTTTATTCCTTGAAGGCCGGTCTGCCCGACGCCTTGGCCTTCGGCGGCTTCTTTGAGGCCGATTTAAGCGGCCTGCCTGGCGGCGCGGTCATGAGTCGCGCCCTTGTCGGGGCTGAAATATCCCTGTTCCCCCGTGCCGGGGAGGCGCAGGTAAGCCTCTTCGGTCCCCTCGAGCTCGAACTCAACGGACACCCGAATGCCAATACGGTCCTTCAGTGGTTGAGCGGCAGAAGGTCGCCGATTGGTTTTGAGGCAGGTGCGTTTCAGGCATGGTATTGGGGAATGCCGAGGCCCTCGCCCGGTGGACTGGGGTTTGGCCTTGGGTTCTTAGGTTATGAGTTAGGCGCTGGCATATTGGCGGGGGCAGAAATTGGTCCGGGAGCGTCGCATGGCATGTTCGCAGGCTTCACTTTCACGCCGCCAAATCCCGGTGGGTTCGCGGCGGGTGGCGCGGAGTATAATTTTCCGGCTTTCCACATGTCCGAAACCGCAATGATATCTGTCGCATCGGCTGGCGAGGGATTGTTCACATTTGGGCTTGGCGAAAAGTTCGCAGGGGCGTTGAACTTGGGGGGCTTAACAGCAGCGGTTGTTGACGGTGGTTTGGCGGGTGGCTGGGTCGGGTGGACATACGCCTAGGGCGGAAGAGCCTGCTCTGGTGCGCTTCCGGCCATCAGGTCGAGCAGGTCAGCTTTTCAACGGGATCGAAATATGGCGACACCACTGCTCCGCGATTATCTTCTTGAGGAGTTTGCGATCCGGCTCGAAAAATCCATCAGGAAAGTTTTGCCCGCCTTCGAGCGTTCCACGGCACCGGAATGGCAGGGTCGTCTGTGGCGGTGGGACGCGGGTAGCACGCTCAGCGTATTCATTCGAGCGAGCTGGTGGGCAGCGGAGGAGGGCTTCACCATAGAGCTTGCGTGGGATACTGGCGGGGCGTTCCCTCGAAAAACCATGCCGATTGCGAGCGTAACCCCCACCGGGCCGCAGCACCGATTTGCGCTTTCGGAGCTGTGGTCGCCCGGCCACCCGGAGCAGGGTTGGTCTTTTTTACCTTCCGGCGTGGACGGTTCCCGGCACCGGCCACGCTGGATGTTTGACAACCGCCGTGGCATGGAACGTGAGTTCGATCTGTTCGACGCGGGGCTGCGAAGCGCGGAAGCTGTTGTCGCGGACGCGACCAGCAGATTAATTCAGTACGGTATTCCATTTCTGCGTGAGGTTGCTGTCGCACACAGAATAAGTGAAGATGAGGTTGACCGATCGCTGCCGCTGCCCGACGCCGAGGCGCTACGGCGAGCTGCTCAAGGTGAGGATAGTTTACCGTCACGCACGTTGGCCCCCTTACACGATGGGATACCACGAGATGTGTCGGATACTGCGATTGCGGGTTCTCCTGCGACTAGACGAGCCTTAAGGCACTGCTCGTCAGTTTTCCACCGCGAACTTCCGAGGTTTTGGAATTCCAAATCGGAGTTCAAACTGGCCGAGGTTGCGTTTACACTTTTTATGGCGGCACTCTTGCTCGCATTTTTCCTCGCCCCCCCTTTGCGGTGGCCCATTGCCGGCGTTGGCGCTCAGTTCTACCGCTGGTCTATCGCCGGAGTCTGGCTGGCCCTAATAGTGAGCGGCGCTATGAATTCCAAGACACGCTACACGCGACGTTTGAAGAATTTATCCAAGCGGAATATTGCGGACGGAGAGTTTCTTGAGTGTCTGCAACGATTACATCCATCGCTTGCCGCAGATCGGGAGATAACACTGGCGGTACGCCGCGCCTACGCGCGATCGCTGGATTTACCGGCGGAGGCCATCGGGGTGGAAAATTCGCGTCCATGTTTCCACACATTTGACTCGCCCCCAATGCTGCACGAATTTGCGATATACCTCTCTGAGGCACTGCCTTCCAAACCCGATCCGTTTATCTTTGGGAATTTGTTGGCGCGTCACAAGCGGAGGGTAGGGATTCTCGATTTTATAGAGGCGACGGAGGCGGCGATGCAGGGCATTGACAGGGTCGAACCTCGCGGGAGGGCCAGCAAATGATTTGCATGAGTAGTGCGCTGAATTATACCGACGGCCACCAATTTGATTTTAATTCCAACCACACAGCCAGCACGCAATACAACGCCATCGGCGTGAAGGCCCAGCGAATTGTGAAGGTGCTAATATTCATGATAATGGATGATTGCGCGATTGTCCAGTCGGACGATGATATGGAATTATGGCGATATGTGGAACAATTTCGGTGCCTTACGCCCGCCGGTGGGTGAGAAATTCCCGCCCTGCGCGCACCGGAGGCGCGGATGGGGGATTTCCATCTTTTCGCCCTACATTTTGCCGCCGCCGTTCAAGCCGCTTTGCGGACCTGGATATCAACGATCGGCAGTCGCGGATCACCGCGATAATGTCGTCGTGCGATTTGGATATGAATGTTCGGACCGTCTCTGGTGTTCCGGCGCGCCGGAATAAACTCCTCGGTGGTTGCGGGCAGGACTTTTCCTGTGAACGATTCCTCAGGCGGCCGGGTGCCAAGCGAGCTATGCGGCCGGAACGTGTTGTACCAATTCATGAAGTTGTCCAAGCGTCGCTGGATGTGGCGGGGCATAGCTGCGATTGTTTCTATTCGGCGCGCTCAATTCCCAGCAGCCGCCCATAACATTTAACGAATTGATTGGGTTCGAGCACCGCGATGTTGGCAAGACGCTGGCGGAACCTCCGGCCGGTAACGCTGCCGTCGTGCGGAAGGTCGAGGAGGTCACGATCTGTCGTGATGAGGTCGCTGGCCATTCCGGCAATCGCAAGCGTAATGAGCTTTTCATCCTTTCTGTCACGCGAAAAAATGAACCGGGTTCGGACGGTCTGTACACGCTCTCCAATATACATCAGCCGATCGAGGGCCATTCTCACCCGGAGCGGGTCAAGTTCCGGGTACAAATCAACAAGACTTTGGTCGTGCAGGACAAAGCGGTACTCGGAAAGCAGTTCCCTGCTTAAGAGAACCAGAACGCGGCGATCCTCGCAGGCGCGTAGAATGCGGCCTGAATCGCAGCGCGGGTTAAGCAGCCCGCGCACGAGAATATTGGTGTCCAGAACGACACGCTGCGGTGAAAGAGGCACGCCGTCACTCCATATTCGATGTGCGGCGGTGGTATTTCGCTTTGGCTCGTTCGACACGCCGGTCTATTTCACGCTCGTCAACAACACCATGTTTGCGCGTAATGAGGTCACTGAACCTGGTGATTTTGGCTTGCTGTGAGATTGCAATATCCGCTTCAACAAGATGCTTGATGTAGTGTTCAGGTGTCATGCCGTTGCCTCTGGCCCGCGCGACAACTTGGGCTATTTGCCATTTGGCGAGTCCCTTTATCCGCAACGTGTTACTTTCCAAGGGCATACGGTTCTCCTCGATTATTCTTCCATACTAAATAATTGTACCACGAGCGCTGGCACGGTGTACAGCACCACATCGCAAACGCTTAACGCCGACGGCCCGGTTACGCTGTTTGTGTATGGTGACAGCACGCTGGTGCCGGTAACATTTGCCTCCAACCCCGGCAGCAGCGATCAACTTTATGGCAAATATTACTTCGCCACGGCAGCGGATTATCAGGCGTATATCGCCAGTCCCACCGGCGGCACGCAACCCAATGAAACCATCGTCTACGCCTACTACACTGCGGCGGATGTGCAAAATGCAGTAACCGGTGCCTTTGTCGGCGAGGTAAAATCGATCACAGATAATCTGATCACCCCCGCCAATGGCGATCCCAGAAGTGCGTACACGAATGTCACAACATTCCAGTATGATTCCAATGCCAACACTACCCAGGAATCCGGTCCGTCTGGTACAATAAATTACGTGTACGATTCTGCCACACAACGTCATACCGAAACCTGGACGGGTACGGCCTACGCC
>JAJZGH010000246.1 GCA_021798635.1 Planctomycetota bacterium
TGGATGAAAAAGCGGCAACTGCGTTACAGCGCTTCGGAAATTACTCCAGCAGAATCATCCGCTGCGCCGGGCCGGCAAGCCCCTGCACAACCGCGCATGCCATTAAGCGTAAACAGTCCCAGCAGCACAGGTGCATAAACTGATGAATTCATTGATTGACCCCACAGCCATCATTGACCCGCAGGCCCGTATTGACCCCTCTGTCCGCATCGGAGCGTACAGTATTATTGAAGGCCCGGTGACCGTCGGTCCCAACAGCGTGATTGCTTCGCAGGTAAAACTCATCGGGCCGATGGAGTTGGGCGCGGGCAACAAGGTTCACAGTTTTGCGGTATTGGGTGATGCGCCGCAGGACCTGAAATACCGCGACCAGCCCAGCCGGTTGATCATCGGGGAAAATAATATTTTTCGCGAGCATACCACGGTCCATCGCGGCACGGGCGGTGATACGGTCATTGGGTCCAACTGCTTTTTCATGGTGGGTTCTCATGTGGGCCATAATTGCCGGGTGGGCAATGGCGTGACCATGGTGAATAGCGCTGTTCTGGCCGGCCACGTGCAGGTATTTGACCGGGCGATCATCGGTGGACTCTGTGCGGTGCATCAATTTTGCCGCGTTGGTCGGCTGGCCATGATCAGCAATAACTCAGCGCATAATGTTGATATTCCTCCCTTCTGCATCATCATGAAAATTAACACCATTGCCCAGTTGAATCTAGTAGGATTACGCCGATCAGGTATGACCAGAGAACACATCAACGGCGTGCGGGAGATGTTCCGGATATTATTCCGGGAGCGTCGCGAATCGCCGTTGAAAACCAATATCGGCTTGTTGCCGCCGGAGTTATTGGCGATTCCGGAAGTACGCGAATTTACGGATTTTGTGGCTTGTTCCAAGCGCGGCGTGGCCCGGTTTCAGCCCTGGTCGGAACAGCAATCACGACAGGGCGGCACCGCCGACGCCGATGAATAAAAGTCGGCTGATAATTGCCGGGGCGGGACGGATTTAACTTTGGCAGGTGCAGCGTGATGGATAGAACCGCAATGCGAATGCTGGATGCCAATTTCAATCGCGCCCGTGAGGCGCTGCGGACGATGGAAGATTACTGCCGCTTTGTACTTAATGACAGCGGCCTTTCCGCCACCTGTAAAACTCTTCGCCATGAACTTTGTGCCCAAATGGCGATTCTAGGGACGACTGATGTCATGCTGGTTCGCAATACGCCGGGCGATGTGGGTGTCCCCATTAAAACCAGTGATGAACTAACGCGGGGCAGTCTGGAAAATATTGTCCTGGCGGGATCCAAACGCCTGACGGAGGCGTTACGTGTATTAGAAGAACTGGCGAAACTGAAATCGGCCACGGTGGCAGCACAGCTTGAATCGCTGCGATACCAATCCTATACCGTGGAGCAGGCCATCTGCCGACAAGCAGCGCAACGGAATAGAATTCCCCGCATCGGCCTGCACGTGCTGCTGACCGAATCGTTGTGTCGCCGTTCCTGGCGTGAAATGCTCACGGCCATTCTGGCGGGCGGTGCCGATGTGGTGCAACTCCGGGAGAAGCAATTAAGCGACCGTGATTTGTTTAATCGGGCACGCATCGTGGCCGAAGAGTGCCGCGCCCATGGGCGCATATCGATCATGAATGATCGAATGGATATTGCACTGGCGGCCGGCGCTTCTGGGGTGCACTTGGGCCAGGACGATATGCCATGTGAACAGGCTCGCAGGGTCGCCGGTTCGGATTTCATTATTGGAGTATCAACCGAGAATCTTCAGCAAGCCCAGGCCGCGGCGCGGGCCGGTGCCAGTTACATTGGTGCCGGGCCGATGTTCCCCACGAGCACCAAAAATAAGCTGCGGCTTGCGGGGCCGGAATATCTTAAAGAATTAGCAGAGGCGGAATTTACGCTGCCGACGGTGGCCATCGGCGGCATTTCCGATGAGAATCTGCCAGCTCTAATCGCCGCAGGAGCACAAGCCGTCGCGGTAAGTTCCGCGGTTATTTCCAGTGATGACCCGGCGGCAGCCTGTAAGCGTTTGCGCGAAATGCTTGCGGCAGGGGATGCCACCCAGGAAGTAAATGCCGATGCGACGCCCAAGCGTGGTGCGCCTCATGCCTGAAAGTGATGCCGACTCTATCCCTGATCCTCAGGTACAACCAGGCGCAACCGCGTCCGCTGCAATGCACAAAGCCGCACTGACGCGCCAAGCGAATTTATTTTCTGGTCTCACCCTTGTATCGCGTATCTTCGGCCTGCTGCGGGATAAGGCGTGCAGCTATTTTCTGGGCGTCGGCACCACCTGGTCCGCCTTCTGGATGGGATTCCAATTTCCCAATCTCTTCCGAAGAATTTTCGGTGAAGGTGCATTAACGGCGGTATTTCTTCCGGTATACACACGGACGCGCAAAGAAAAGGGACAGGCAGCGGCGGATCAACTGGCGCGTTCGGTGATCGGCCTGCTGATTGCCACACTGACCACCGTCACCATCATCGGCGAAGCCATTGTGATTCCTATCGCCATGTCGCATGGCGTTTTACCGGCCAATCGCCTGGCGGCCGGGATGATCGCGGTCATGCTGCCCTTTTCCATTGCGGTATGTCTGGTGGCGCTGCTGGCGGCGGTGACGACCGCATTCAACCGGTTTGCAGCACAGGCCGCAGCGCCGATTATTACCAATGTCGCAATGACGTTAGGCGCGGCAATACCGGTCTTGATCTGGACGCGGCATCTGGCTTTAACTTCGCGGATTTACTGCGTTGCCGGCGCCGTGGTAATTTCCGGCCTGTTGCAGGTCCTGCTGATGGTCATGGCGGTCAGGCGAACGGGCTTCCGCTTTCGCGGGGCATTGGTGCCTCACGGGGAGGGCGTGCGGGAAATAATTGCGAAAATGACCCCGATGGTTCTGGGGCTTTCCGCGGTGCAACTGAACACATTTCTGGATTCCCAGATTGCCTGGTGGTTTTCACCTGATGGGCATGGCGGACGAAGTACATTTACCATTGCGGGTCTGCTGGTACACGTTCCGATGCTGGCCGGGGCGTTGGGAAAATTGTCGGTAGCGCAAAGAATCTATCTGCTGCCGGTAGGTGTATTTGGTGTCGCCACGGCCACGGTCATTTTCCCGCGCCTTTCAGAAGCCGGAGCCGCTCAAGACGCTTCCCGCACGGGAGAATTGCTGCGGCTTGGCTTACGGCGCAGCTTGTTTATAAGCCTGCCGACAACATTGGGCATGATCCTGATTTCCCATCCACTGATTTCCGCAATTTACCTCGGCGGAAAAGTCACTGCGGCAGATGTGGCGCAGGCGGTGTGGACCGCCCGGTGGTTCTGCATAGGGATCTGGGCGTTTGAAATGCAAATGATTCTGGTGCGGGTGTTTTACGCCTGGCGGGACGCCATGACGCCCATGAAGGTGGCCGTGGGCATGGTTGCCTTGAATATCACACTGAATTTATCGCTGATCTGGTTTATGCAGGAAGGCGGAATTGCCGCCAGCACCAGCATCGCGGCGATGGTGCAATGTGGAATTCTTCTGTTTATTCTGCGGCGGCGCATGAAACTTGAAAAGCTTGGCCAGGTAGCTCGCATGGCCGGAAAGTCATTATTGGGAGCCGGTATCATGTTGGCTTGCGGGACCGCGTTGCTATTGCTAATGCAGCGCAGCAGTCTGCTGAATTCACTGCCGCGCTGGCTGGCATCACTGATTGAACTGATAATTCTTGTGCCAACCGCCGCCTTGATTTACGGCCTGCTGATGCGTTGGCTGCACGTGCCGGAACTCGCGGATGTACCGATACTGCGGCGCTTGGCCAGGAACCTGCCCGAGTAATGGCCGGGTTGCGATCCCGGCGAGCCGGGACGATTTTTGGCCTCTCGGGGCATCGTCGCGTCAGAGCACCGTGGTGATAACCCGGTGGTTGGTTCGCGGCACTGGATCAACCACCGGATTACCATCCGGTGCTCTACAAGTAACCGCGATGGCGTACCTGGCAGGGATGGTACAGCCGCGCCGCAGAGGGGCGGATCGAAAAACACGCTGCCCTGCGGGCGGGTAAGTTCTACCTTGATTCCAACGCACCGCCGCGGACGATAATAGCGCCATTTCCATCGGCTCGGCTCTTTCCGGCGTTTTTTGCACCATGGGGACCGACACTATAAAGCTCAAAGCGTTGACCACCATTGAGCAGGCGGTATTTCAGCGGCTTACCCGTAAAGCCATCAGCGGGGACTGTTTTCACGTATTGTGGCACCAACGCTGAGAGTTTCTGCGGATATTGGCCGTGATCAATTTTGTAAATCGCCAACGCCACCGCCAGAAGCGTAATCCTGCGGCGCATCAAAATTTCTTCCGGAAACTTATTAAAAAATGATGGCATCATCCGCGCCATTATTGGCAATTGCGCGTCAACAGGGTTCATCCAATGGCGCAACGGATGCCCGGATGTGCTGCGGATCACGTTTTGATACAGATGCTGCAACGCTTTTTTACGCCGCAGGTACGATGTGTGATTGATAGCAAGGGCCGCCTGATCATAAAACTGATTCTTCTGTCGCATGGTGGCGGCAAAACTAATGGGGATCACGGCATCCAAAATTTGTGCAGATAAGGTAGGCGGCAGCGGCGGCCCATTCAGGCGTTTGACATTAAATTGCGCAATCAGCGTGCGTATTCCGTAGCGGCTGGCCCGTTCGAGAAACGCCAGACCATCATAGCGCTGATAATTTAATTGCGTGGTAAGAGGAAGTATCGCGCGGCGCGGCAAAGTATAACGCGACAGATCTTCTAATTCAGCCCGTGAAAGCAGGCCGGTTCCGACCGCAGCGCCTTCGGCCCTCAACACCAAAATATCGACCGAGTCGGCACTGAGGCGTGCCATCAGCGAAGGGGACTGGCTCATGAGCGTTGCAAGCCGCAGGGCGTCATCGATATCCACCACCGCACCACGGGTGTTGCCATGTCCTAAACGAAACATGGCTCGAGCGGCAAGTGCACCGGCAATGGCACGGAAATTCTCAAGGAATTCGCTCCCGGCATTAATGTATCGGAACCGAACCAGTGGAAAATAGTATCGCGGGCGCTTCACCGCTTCATGCGAGATGCGAAACGCACGGGCGTTGGCTTGAACCCATTTTGCCGCCAGTGGAAATTCCTTCTTTGTCCAGGGATGCAGTCTGAACGCAGGATCAACGCGCGTAACATTGGCGGCCCACTGGGCATTGGTTAAATTATTACCCAGTTTCAGGCTCACCCATTGATAGTAGCCGTGAAATCCGGATTTGGGGACAGGCGTTTTAATATGTAATCGGGAAAATAGTTTTTTCCGGTACGCCTTAAACAGTACATCATGATCCGTCGGAATCACGCCTGTCGCTCGTATCAGCAAAGGCACAGCATTATTTTCCGCCGTGACGCCTCTGCCGTATTTCGCATCCAATGCCGCGGCGTAGTTGACCAAGCCGTCCGGTCGCAATGGCCCGGTGAGGCGAGTTGTAGCATATCCAATCGGGATACGCCGCTCGACCCGCACCCATATCATGTCCGCCGTCAGCAGAATCAGGAGAAGCGACAATGTTAAAATCGTTGCCCGCAACCATTTTGTGCGGGGCGCGGGTTTCGGCGTTACGCTGGCCACATTCATAATACTCCTCCTTACCCATATATCCCCGAAGGAATGCGTATTTGTTTAATCGCCAAGAGATATTGTACGATTTTGAGAAGTTTTTGCGATGAGATTGGCCGATTATGGCAGCGTGGGATTCACCGGCCATATCTCTCAACCAGCGCGTGTTCAATGAGTTTGCGATCTGATTTTCCGCGCGGCAGGCGGATGATTCCCGTAGCCCGCCGTGTCAGGGGTGCCAGCTTGGATGGCTTGCCACCAGCGTCTAAGGAGCGAATGAATTGACTGAACAAATCCGACACGCTGGTGCCGTTGAGCGCGGCGATCTTTTTTGCAAGATCAATTACTTCGGGATCAGCGCTAAGGGTGAGCTTCGACATTAACCTTACTCCGGACACGCATTCCAGTAGTACGACTATACGCATCAAAGATTTATCAGGCAAGTCATCGGTCGCCCCTGGGAGCCTGCCCATCCCGCCCATTACTCCTAGGTGATCGATGGCCGATACAGGCTGGTGCTGAATGCTTTTTTATATTCCGTCCAGGTGGAATCTTCGGTTGGGGCGGCAACCGCATCCAGGGCCATTTGAGTTTTGGCATCCAGGTTATCAATGAGATTCACCAGAATGGCTTCCGGCGTTTTGGGAAGTACCGCCGCCCCAAACTCCGGCAACCCATGATGCGAGAGAATAATATGTTGCAGCACCATCAGCAAATCCTGCCGAAACGGTCGTCCCTGTTTTTCCGCCAACACTGCTGCCCGCTGATTAATCCAGAGGGTTCCCAGGGCAATATGGCCCACGAGCTTGCCCATATCCGTGTAATCAAACATAAACTCATACGAAAGTTCCGCGGTTTTTCCAATGTCATGAAGAAACAGCCCTCCGAGGATCAGATCCTGATCAATATCAGGATAGCGCGGGCATATTACCACCGAAAGTTCCAGCAGGCTTAGCGTGTGTTCCAGCAAACCGCCCAGCCACGCGTGGTGCATGGATTGCGCCGCCGGGGCCAGGCTGAACCGCGTCATAAATTCCTTATCATCAAGAAAACTGTTCACCAGGGCGGCAACATCTTTGTCCTTAATAGCGGATAGTATTTCCCGCAGTCTGGCGACCATGGCGGGAATATTTTTCTGGGTCTTTTTTATAAAGTGGCCAAGGTCCAGCTTGTTGGTGTCCGTGATTGGAGCAACGCTTTCAGCCACCAGTTGCAGATGCCCCTGATAACTTTCCACGCGTCCACGTACGTGAACAAAACCCTTGGCGGGAAGCTTTTCATAAACCTCCTTGGATATATTCCACATACGGCAATGCACTTCGCCGGTGGCGTCCGCGCAGGTGGCCTTGAGGTAGAGCTTGTTGCTGACGGTATTACCCATCTGTTTG
>JAJZGH010000247.1 GCA_021798635.1 Planctomycetota bacterium
AAAGCCCGTTGGGCCGGTGAGCCGCGATTCGTCACCTGAATTAAAGGTTGCTTTGTTTCGCTCACTGTTTCGTGGACGCCCGGATGTTTATCCGCGGCGTTTTCAGAGTCGGAAAACCGGCAAATCCGGGTACCAACCGGCGTGCGGTAATGAATGGGTTCGTGGAATCTGTGAAAAGCCGAAGATCAAGTGCATGCAGTGCGCCAACAGCCGTTTTTTGCCTGTTACCGATGAAGTTCTACGTTGGCATCTTTCCGGAACAAATGGTGACGGCAAAGATTTTGTCATGGGCGTTTATCCGATGCTGCAGGACGAAACATGCTTTTTTCTGGCGGCGGATTTTGACAAAGCCAATTGGCAGGAAGATGTGAAAGCGGTTCTGGAATCCTGTCGCAATCTGAACCTGCCGGCATATCTGGAGAGATCGCGATCGGGCAATGGCGGCCATATTTGGTTATTTTTTTCCCAGGCGATACCCGCTGCATTGGCCCGCCGGTTGGGATCATACATTCTTACAGAGACAATGGAACGTCGGCCTGAGATCGGACTGGACTCGTATGACCGATTTTTTCCGAATCAGGATACGCTTCCACGCGGCGGATTCGGCAACCTCATTGCGTTGCCGTTGCAAAAAATCGCGCGGGAACAGGGCAACAGTGTTTTTCTGGATGACCATATGGTTCCCTATCCGGATCAATGGGCGTTCCTGTCTCAGGTAAAACCGATCGCTCCGTCGCGCGTGGAGGAGATTGTACAACGCGCCCAGGCCAATGGCCGCGTGATGGCCATTCCATTGGCGGAACCGACACAGGATGATCCAACCCCATGGACCTTGCCGCCGTCACGCCGTCGAAGTGAGCCGCCTGTTGCCGGGCCACTGCCGGCAAGTATTGAACTGGTTCTGGGCAATGATATTTATATTGCCAAAGATACTCTGTCACCGGCATTGCGAAACAGGCTGGTATCGCTGGCGGCCTTTCAAAATCCCGAATTCTATAAGGCCCAGGCAATGCGATTGCCCACATACACCCTTCCGCGTGTCATCGGCTGTGCTGAAGATCATCCAAACCATATCGCATTACCGCGCGGATGTTTGGACGCGGCGCAGCAGATGCTTCAACGTTTGGAAATTATCACGACCATCCGGGATGAACGTCATGCGGGCGTGGCGTTGGACGTCGCGTTCCATGGAAACTTGCGACCCGAGCAGGACGCTGCGGCGAAGGCTATGCTTGCCCATGATACAGGCGTGTTATCCGCCACCACCAGTTTTGGAAAAACAGTGCTCGCGGCATGGCTGATATCCCAACGCCGCGTCAATACCCTCGTTCTGGTGCATCGAAAACAGTTGATGGAGCAGTGGGTCGCCCGCTTGTCGACATTTCTGAATGTCCCGATTAAATCCATCGGCAGAATCGGTGGCGGATATAAAAAGCCCAATGGTCTTCTGGACGTTGCGGTCATACAGAGTCTGGTTCGCAAGGGTGTTGTGGATGATCGCCTCGCGGAGTATGGCCATATTATTGTCGATGAGTGCCATCACTTGTCCGCACACAGTTTTGAACAGGTGACACGGCGCGCCAAGGCGAAATTTGTTCTGGGGCTGTCGGCGACGCTGACGCGCAAGGATGGGCATCTTCCCATTATTTTAATGCAATGCGGCCCCATCCGGCATCACGTTGATGCCAGGCATCAGGCGGCACACCGTCCATTTGTTCACACGGTATTGGTGCGCCCCACCGGCTTTCGTCCCTGTGCGCCGGCGGATGCGGATTCCCGCAAACAGTTTCAGACGCTGTATAACGAACTTGTGGCTGATTCGGATCGCAACGCCATGATTTGCCGGGACGTGTTGCACGCGATGGAACAGGGTCGATCACCCATCCTGCTGACCGAACGCAACGCGCATCTGACAGAGTTGGCGGCACGGCTCTCCCCGCATGTTGCAAATTTATTTGTCTTGCGCGGCGGCATGGGTAAAAAGGAAATCGGAAATATTGCCTCCGCGATTTCATGCGTTGCCGGGAATGAACCACGACTTCTGCTGGCCACCGGCAAGTATATTGGTGAAGGCTTTGATGACGCCCGACTGGACACACTATTTCTGACATTACCCATTTCATGGCACGGAACCATCGCCCAGTATGTGGGTCGACTGCACCGCCTGTATGACGGAAAAAGCGAGGTACGCGTTTATGATTACGCCGATCTCAACGCCCCAATGCTGGCGAAAATGTTTGATCGGCGCTGCCGCGGTTACGAGGCGGTAGGATATAAAATTCTACTCCCGGCTAGCGCGGTGCCAGGCTGGCCCGTCGAAGTACCCCTGCCGATTGATCCACAATGGAAAAAAGAATATGCCGCCAGCGTTCAACGGCTCATCCGGGATGGCGTGGATATACCGCTGGGCAATCTATTTGTTCACATCGCCAAAGAGTTTCCGTCGGGCGCACAACACGAAAATCTTGCCCGCAGCGCGACGGAGGCCTTTCTTTTTCGTCGGTTGGAATCGCTTGAACAAACGGCGGGACTTTTTAAGCTCAACGTCCGGTTGCCGATCGCATTTGATGCCATGGGCCAAATGGAAGTTGATCTGCTGTGCCGACAGGCGGGAATAGTCCTTGAGATTGACGGCTCGCAGCATTTGAACGACCGTGATGCGTATCGCCGTGATCGGCGTAAAGACCAACTGCTACAGGAAAATGGCTATCTTGTGCTGCGCTTTCTCGCGGAAGATATAGGCAAACAATTAAGCCAGGTGCTGGATGCAATTCTGCGCGCGTTAACGGCCCGACAGCTATCGCCTTTACCGACTCAAGCGAGCACCAGACACGATCGCGCAACTCCCAGCGATAATGCCGTATGATTCAAGGCGGGTTTTCCGGAGGTTCCCGCATAGGTGGAAATAGAATGCCATGGCGGATATTCTTTTGAATAGTACGTGCCGGGGTAGGATGCGACAATGTCGCGATCGGGCACAAAAACGGAATCGACCACATGACGGATAACTCTTCCAATACGTTGGCCAACTCCCGACGGCAGTTTGTCGATTTGTGGGGCCAGATGGCCGGCCACTGGGGTGTCAACCGTACTATGGCGCAGATGCACGCCTTGCTGATGGTCTCGGCTGTGCCTCTGACCGCTGAACAAATCATGCAGGAATTGGGGATTTCTCGCGGCAGCGCGAGCATGAATTTACGCGATCTTGTGAACTGGGGAATTGTACGCCGCACCAGTTCCCCGGGAGATCGCCGGGATTTTTTCACCACGGAAGGGGATGTATGGGTGGTATTTCAGAATATTTTTCGGGAGCGTAAACGGCGCGAACTGGATCCGCTGCTGAATCGGCTGGAAGCGTGCCTGCAGTCCGCCGGGAGTGTGCCCGCTGACCCGGCCGGGCAAGCCGATCATGCGGCGTATGTTGAACGGTTGCGGGAATTGATCCACTTTTTTTCGGTATTTCATCGATTATTCGGGCGCATTGCGGAACAGCCACCGGGGACGTTAGCCAAAATGACTGCTATGCTGGAGCAAATGTTGTAGCTGGGGCGGCTGGCCGCAGACCATGCGGCCGATTATCATCGCCATAAAATTGCCGGCGGGTTTAGTGAGAAACGAATGCACTTTGGGATTCGTAAAAAATTAATCGGTACGCTGGTGCTGGTCGGGTTGCTGCCCATGGCCTTGAGCCTGATGGCGATTCTGGGCATTGGCACGCGTAATCGCATTAATACCGTTCAGAATGCGTATGTGGAGCTTGCCTCCGCCTGCGCCCATGCCATAAGTTTTCAGTTGGAGGCGGAAGTCCGCCGACTAAGCTTCGCCGCTCATCTGCCCGAAGTGGTTCGCTTTATCCAGCAGCACAATAACGTCGGGAATCCTGCTGCCATAAAATCCCGGAGTGCCCCGGGCACTACGCAGCCTGCGACGCTGCCTGGGTACGGGCAGTCGCGCACTTCACAATTAATCAATAACCCCATCGCCCGGCGCATTCGCCTGATCAGCATGGATAAGCTGGGCCTGTATCATGTGCTGGTGATTAATCTTCACGGCGTGGTCATTGCGGCAGATGTCCAGCCCGCCATTCTCAGTGTCCGAAAGACTTGGTGGTGGAAAATTGCCGACAGCGGCATTGGAGGAACGTGTGTGATCGGCTCGGTATTTTCCGATCCGATTACGGGCCGGCCCTCCATACCGATTATTGTTCCAGTGGTAAGCCCTGGAAGCGGTGTGCTGGTGGGTTTTATCCTGGAAACAGTGAACGTCAGCGCATTAACGTATGAGCTTCGTTTGTATCTGCCGCAAACGCAGGCGGTGGCACAGGTTTATGACCAGAAACTCAACATGCCGGTATTTGTGCTGGGAAATTCACAGCAGGCGAGCATGGGCCAACAGCGCTATATTGCCCTGCGCGGCGGAAACCGCTCCGGGTGGGTTGGGGATCTGCTGGCTGGATGCCTCATTGGTGATGCCACAGTAAAGTTCAGCCGCATGTCTGAGATTATTGATCAGCCCTCAGTGACACCGCGATGGAGTATTATCTTAAGCCAATCTTCCGGGGATATTCTTGCGCCGATTCTGCGGCAGGCCGAATTGGTGGCCTTGGCGGGTGGCATGCTGATTGTGGGCCTGTTTGCCCTGGGGTATGTCATCAGCAAGCGAGAAATCATTTATCCGATACTTCGGCTGCGTGAAGCCACCAGCGCGGTCGGGCGGGGGGAACTGAACATCCGGCTGCTGTCACAGGACCAGGAAGACGTGATGTTCCGCCGGGATGAACTGGGCATGTTGGCGCGCGACTTTGATGAAATGACGCGCCGTCTGGCCGCCAACGTGCGGCAATTTGAACAAACCGCCAAAGCCAAGCAACGGTTCATGGACCTGGCGGCTCATGAACTCCGCAGCCCCATGTCCCACATTATCATTACCACGCAACTGATACTCCGGCAATTAGCCAACGCCGGGATGGCGCGGCCCGCACCGGGCGAAACCGCGGCCACGCCCGCCGGAGAAATTTATAAATCGCTGGATTCAATTTTGAAAAATTCCCGGCGACTTTCCAAGATTGTCACCGATCTGCTCAAGCTGGTGCAGGAAGACGTCTTTACCGTCAAGCCGCGACGCGATCCATTTGACCTTCGCCAGGTGATTCTTGAAGTCTGCGATCAGCAGAGCGTCTTTATCAGCGCGCGAAAGCAAAAGCTTGATCTGGTCATGCCCGACACCATCCCCACGATGCTGGGTGATTCAGATAAAGTT
The DNA here is from genome assembly GCA_021798635.1 of Planctomycetota bacterium. The sequence goes on from JAJZGH010000247.1 coordinate 5,260, forward strand.
GGGGATATTCTGGCGAATCTATTAAGCAACGCGATCCGTTTTTCACCGGATGGTGCCACGGTGCGGGTGACGGTCAATGTGCTGGTAAGCGGACATGTGGAATTAATTATCGAAGATTCCGGATCGGGAATGCCGGATGAAGTCATGGCGGGCCCCTTCCAACCGTTCCAGACCGGCGCTGATACCATGCAACATCACAGCGGCGATGCCGGCGAAGAAGGCAGCCGCGGTCTGGGGCTGGGTCTGGCCATTGTGCGGCGCTTCGTGGAACTCCATGAAGGGCAGATTTTTATTCGTCCCCTGCCCACCGGAACACAAGTAAGGGTCATTCTCCCACTGAATCCGGATGCCGATACCCCACCGCCAACACCGCAATGATCATAAACCCATGCCATCAGTATCCGCGTTATCCGCGAAATTCGAGGTTTAATTCCGTGGCGTCCCCGAAAAACAAAAAACCGCAGATTACGATAGAGCAGAAAGTAGCGCAACGCTGCACCGATCAGGTGAACAGGTGATCAGGTGACCGCAGGAGGCGCTGGATTGTCTCGGCGGCAGCCACTCTTTTGCGCCAGCCTTATTTGCTCTACTGCTCAACTCTCTCCTGTCCCCTGCTCTAATCGGGCCGCAGCCCGATTGCTGGTCTATACCGATAATCACGGTAGAATGTACCCCTGTACTCCGCGTTGGATGGCGGGGGTGAACGGGCCGGTGGCAGAACCGACCTTAGGACATTGGAAGTCGAGGTTTATCATGGCAAGCAAATCAGGGCCGCGCCATCAGCGCGTGATGCGTTTATGCCTGGTTCCACTGGGTTGGGCCGCGTGGCTGTTTATCATGCTGGCGGTGATGTCATTTCATCCGTCAGATCCCACCATGCTGGCAAGCTCTCCGGTGTATCACACCCAATCAGTGCCGGTGCAGAACTGGTGCGGACCGGTGGGTTCCACCATCGGCTATCTTCTGATGAACAACCTGGGGCCGGGAACGTGGGTGGCTCTGGCCATGGTTGCTGCGATCCTGATGGTTTGGAGCGTTGGCGGAAATCTTACCCAGACCGCATTTCGACTGATCGGCGGAGCGGTGCTGCTGGTGGTGGCCAGCGGTATGGCGAATCTGCTGGGATGGGGCGGAAATTTGCCGGCCGGCCCAGGCGGCATATTGGGCGCGGCTGTCGGGCATTTTCTCAAATTACACGTCTCCACCGCAGGATCAGCACTGATTTTAATGGTGGGTCTCATTATGGGCTTGCTGCTGGCGGCGGATGAGATTGTCATCGCGGCGCTGGTATGGATTGGGCATACCTGGAAAAAAGTGCCGCACGAAAAAATCGCCGACTCCGCGGGCGATGCCGCCTCTGCGGCCGCGACAGGACTAGTGGGGTTTTCCGGATCATTGTGGAAGGCTCTATTCTCCCGCAAGCCTAAAACCGCAACGCGCAAAAAGCCCGAACCCCGCTTAACCCTGTCAAAATCCGCATCCGCCTTGCCAACTGCCGGCTTGCCCGTTATGGCCAAGGAGAAGGAGGCTGAAAAAGCCGACGCTGCTGCGGCAGAGGCCGAAGAACAGGAATCGGCACCTGTGGTCGTGCGGCGGCCCAAGCCGATTGTCGCGGACATGCTGCTGCCGTTTAAGACGCCGCCGGTACAAAAACAGGATTTGGGCAATTATCGGCTCCCCGGATTGGATCTGCTGGAAGATGCCGAGCCGGCCAATACCGAGGGGCAGGAAGAAGCTGTGCGGCAGAATGCTAAA
>JAJZGH010000248.1 GCA_021798635.1 Planctomycetota bacterium
GGATATTACAATTAAGAGACTTCATCAGCGCGGTCGGCGCGTCAAGCCCGCCATCCACGCGCACTCCAGTCACAATGCACTCTTGATGACCATTTCGCGTTGCCTTGACTTTATCTGGGCTGACGCGAAACCCCGCCTGCCGGATGATTTTGGTCGCGGTATTCTTGAGCCGGAGCACATGTTCTGGCCCCGAAATAGTCATATCATCGAGATATTGAGTGAACGTCGACCCGTGTTGAATCGCCAATTTAGCAAGCCGCCGGGCCAGCGGCCGCGCAATGAGATTGGCAATTGCCGGGCTGGTGGGAAATCCTTGCGGCAGGCGGCGCTCGGTGGTCGTAAGCTGCGTCAGCAGCCTTGCAACATCGGGGGAGCAGCCGCAATCCACAACGAACATGCGATATACCCGCTGTGAAGTTATTGATGGAAAAAAATCTTTGATATCCAGTTGCAGCCAGGCCTGGGCATTAACGTGTGGACGCGCATTGGTCAGGCAGGATCGGCCGCGGACCGAGCCGTGCAGCGATCTTGGGAGCTTCAGCCGCTGCAACAGTCGGTTCAGCCTGATGAGCACGCCCTTCAGGGGTTCCTCGGTTCGGTAGAGCCGCCTTATTTTGCTCCCGACCTCTTGGGGAAATGGGTGGCTGTACTTGCTTGTGCTCGCGGCAAGGCCCACGAGAGCATCGAGCGGAATGGAAAGCTGCCGAGCCAGATGGCCCGTGTCGCGCAGATTCAGTGCGTCGAGTCTGCGTGCTGCCAAGCGTAAAGAAGCTCCTTTCGATGCCATCATTCACTCCGGGATATCTACCGCTTGTATACACGGGATAAAGCAAAATCGGCGTCGCGCACGGGCGACTCCGCAATAGATTGCAGGAAATTAGGGAACAAATTGCTCGCGCCAATCCGATGAGGATTTTCCAGAATTTCAGCCCGGAAACCTTCAGATTCAAACTGAAGCTCAGATTACAATCTGCCTTCAGTTCGACGTCGGGTTCCGTACGGGACGGAAGCTCTGGCGGAGCTTTTGCCAGTCGGGCCGGCTGCTGGGGCTGTCGGGAATTTTGCAATTCCGTGCAATTGCTGACGGGCTTGCGTTTTCCCCGGCAACCCTTGCTTGGCCTCTGACTGGTGCGGTAAACTTTTGGTTTGCTCATGCTAACCTCCTTTCTGCTTACCAAAGAGAAAGCCTGGTGCCAGCTTGAAGAACGTCTTCAAACGTGCACCAGTTAAGTTTAAATCTTCTGCAAGTTCGACTGCGCAGAGTTGCCCCTGCGCCCAAATCCTGAAAGAACGACTTGTCGCTCTTTACGTCGCGTTGCATCATCGATGATCGCATCGCGTTGTGTTATCGGTGCATCCACCGGGATAATCCCGATGTTCTGCGCCCGATTTCCTCCAATTACGGAGGCGGCCGCGCCTTTCGCGGCCCTTCAAAATTCGCCGAAGTGCGGCGGGCAGAAGATTTTGGCCGTACCAGCCAGTTTTTGGTTTTCAAAGAACGTTTGGTAATTTTACGGTACAAGATTTCGTGTGTCAAGGTAAAAAAAGAGATAAAAAACGCAACGGGTTGAATTTTCTTGCGAAGCCGGTACATTGTATAAATTATTTCCGCGTTGCGGAGAGGTGTTATATGCCAAACTCTGAAGCACATAAAATTATTGGTGGCCTCGCCGGGTTGACATCGCTGCATTTTTTGCCGCCGCTGTCGCTGGGGGGAGGATCGGCCACGCTCGCCGGGCGTGTTGCTGGCGGTGTCGTTGGCGGGCTTTTACCCGACTGGCTGGAGCCTGCTACCAGCCCGCGCCACCGGAGCACATGCCACAGCGCGGCTGCGGGTGGGGTGGCATTAACAGATCTCCATATCGCCCGAAATATCGAGGCGTACCTTCAGAGCAGATCGGCGGAAATACGCCATGAGGCGCACGGCCAATGTGATGCCGTGTTGAAGTTTCTCCAGAAAGTCTGGGCATGGGTAGTCGAATTTTTCGGAGGCGCGGCAGTTGGCGTTGTCGCCGGCTACGTGTCGCACCTGGTTGCAGACATGTTCACGCCCGCCGGACTTCCGATTCTCTGAGCACGGGATCGTTTTTTTTGGATGGTGTTAGCAACACCTGCGGGAATATGCCTCCTGCACACGAGCCGAATGATTGGCAGGTAAAGCAGACAATATGATCGAATCGATAAAGCTAAAATTCGGGAGAGGTCCCGGTGCGGAACCGCAGGTTATTTCAGGAGCGCCGATCACTGTGTTCGTGGGCCCTAATAACTCCGGCAAAAGTAAGGTGCTTTCTGAGATCTATGCGTTCTGCCAAAGGGGCGACGCTAACGGTGGGAACGTCATTCTGGATAATGTGGTCTTTCGGCCGTTTACTGCTGAAAAAGCGGAAGAGGTATTAGAACAGGTGACCCTGCATCCGGCAGCAGGCGAGGAATTTTCGGACGGAGAAGTGTACGTTGGCAAGAGCGGGCGTCGCCACCGGATCAAGCGCGATTTGATCATTTCCGCGCTGCAGAACCCAACAGAAAATTGCGGTATATTCTGCCAGTATTTTCTCGGCTACAGCACGCTCATGCTCAATGGGACCAGCCGCATCAACTTGGCATCGCAAAAGCCGTTGGGGGACATGCAGGCCCCGGCCCAAAATAGTCTCCAGTTGCTATTCCGCGATGACGCGATACGGAAAGCTTTCAGAAAAGTAATTCACAGTGCGCTTGATATGTTCCCCGTCATCGACCCAACGAATGGTGGCCAACTCAGGGTGAGGTTTTCACCAAGGGCACCGGCCGACTCCAGCGAAGAGAGAAATTTGGATTCGCGGGCGGTTGATTTCCACTCAAAAGCAGGTCTGATTGACAATTATAGCGACGGCGTGAAGGCATTTACCGGAATGATCATGGAGATCATGGCCGGCGACCCGTCGGTGATCCTGATAGATGAGCCGGAGGCTTTCCTCCACCCGGCGCTGGCATTCACGCTTGGAAAGGAGATTTCCGACGCTGTTGCGAACACCGAAAAACGCATTCTCGCTTCAACGCACAGCCCACAGTTTCTGATGGGATGTGTTCAATCCGGCGTGCCCCTAAACATTGTCCGTTTAACCTACCGTGGCGGGGTGGCGACATCGCGCATTCTCGAAAGCGAGAACCTTGTGAAATTGATGCGAGATCCACTCCTGCGATCAGCGGACGTTATGAGCGCGATATTTTACGAGTCCGTTGTGGTGGCTGAGTCCGACGCGGACCGAGCGTTTTACCAAGAGGTGAATGAACGACTGTTGCGGTCTGACCCGAAACGAGGCATCCCTAATTGCCTCTTCCTGAATGCACAAAATAAACAGACCATTCGAAGAATCATCGAGCCCCTGAGGCAGCTCGGTATCCCCGCCGCCGCAATCGTGGACCTGGATGTTGTGAAGGATGGCGGAAAGAATTGGACCGAATTTCTGTCGTCAATCGGCGTGCCTGATGAGTTGCACCAGTCGTTTGGGCAACAGCGTGGTGATGTGAATAAATACTTTGAGACCTCCGGAAAGTGTATGAAAAGGGGCGGCGGCATCGCGATTCTTGACGATGGGGAAGCGGCCGCAGCTCAGGACCTTGTTAAGCGGCTGGCCGAATACGGAGCGTTTGTAGTGCCGGGCGGCGAGTTGGAGTCGTGGCTGGTGTCGCTGGAAATAACAGCCCGCAAATCTGATTGGCTGATTAGGGTGTTCGAGCGTATGGGCGACGACCCTAACGGTGCCAGCTACGTCACGCCCAGTGAAGGCGACGTCTGGGCATTTATGGACTTAGTGCGTTCGTGGCTAACCGCGGGACATCGAAGGGGAATCCCCGCATGAGTGGCGGACCGGAAAACATCTTCCGTTCGCGCTCTTTCCCGAACGGGGCTGGCATTCGCGGCGGGCCGCAGCAGCTTGGGAAAACGGGAATCCTTTGATCGCTCCCACCGTTGGACTTCCGGGCTTGCTGCTGTTTTAATACGGACCATTGTGATTGGTGCAGGGAAAATAACGTATGGGCCAAGATAATAGCGGCAGTTCAGCGATACCTTTTGGCCCCTCCAATCCGCATCCGCTTTCGAAGATGAAAACGGAGTTGGTGTGGGAGGGGAAATATGATGAATATGGCAATCGGCGGGAGATCGATATGGCCGGATTGGCCATGCCGATGCAGCGGATTGAGACCATTGATCAGCCGCGAAGTGAGGCTGCGGCGGCCAATCAACTGGATTTGTTTAATAAGAAAACCAGGCGGCTGGATGACTTCCGCAATCGCCTGATCTGGGGGGACAACAAGCTGGTCATGGCCAGTCTGTTGCAGGAATTCCGAGGCAAAATTGATCTTATCTACATTGATCCACCCTTTGATGTCGGCGCTGATTTCACGATGAATGTGCCGATTGGCGATGGCAGCGAAGCCGTGGAAAAAGATCAATCGGCGTTGGAGATGGTTGCTTTCCGGGATATGTGGGGACGGGGGACGGATTCGTACATTCACATGATTTATGAAAGGCTGGCGCTAATGCGGGAACTGCTAAGCGACCGCGGAAGCATCTACCTCCATATAGACTATCGTGTTGCCAGTTATCTCCGCGCGGTGATGGACGAGGTGTTCGGGAAGCAGTGTTACCTTAACGAGATTGTCTGGTGTTACAGGGAACGGGAGCGGGTGCTCAGCACTTACAATCCAAAGCACGATGTAATTCTGTTCTACTCAAAAACAGAAGGTTCCTCGCGGGTTTTCAATTGGAGAGCTGCCACCGAGGAGTATTCGGCCGTCACGCGGAATAAATTCAAATACCAGGACGAAAAAGGCTTTTACCAAATACGGGGGACGAACACCAAAGGTAGCCCTGTACGCGCCGCGGACGGCCTCGCGCCGGAGGATGAGGCGGCTAATCCGGGGCTGACGTACCGCGACTACCTTTTGGATAGGGAGGGCGTGGCCCCGAGAGATTGGTGGACGATCGGGATAATCAATAAGGCGGCCGACGAGCGAATCGGATATAGCACGCAGAAACCGGAAGCGCTGGTGGAGCGGATCGTTTCTGTCTCCTCCAATGAGGGCGATCTTGTTGCTGATTTTTTCTGCGGCAGCGGAACCACCGGCGCGGTCGCCGAGCGACTCGGCCGCCGCTGGATCATGGCTGATCTTGGACGCTTTGCCATTCACACCAGCCGCAAGCGATTGATCGAACTTCAACGAAAACTGCACACTGACGATCAGCCCTATCGCGCATTTGATGTTTACAACCTTGGCCGATACGAGCGCCAATGGTGGCAAAAGGAAACGCTGCACGGGGCTAATGAGGAACACCGCCGCGTGGTGCTGGAATTTTTCCGGGCGGAAATCCTGGCACCCGCCGGCACGCCGTCTCCATTGCTGCATGGTCGCAAGGGCAATGCGTTTTGCCATGTCGATGGCATCGATTCCATTTTCTCACGCGAGGAAGCCGCAGAAGTGGCCAAGGCCGTCAGCGCGGTCGGCGGGCGCGAATGCTACTGTCTGGCGTGGGAATTTGAAATGGATTTGCGGCTTACTACGGCAGCGCTGGAAAAGGAACTGGGCGTAACGCTAAAGTTGGTTCAGATTCCGCGGGAAATAATGGAAAAGAACCGCAAAGGGCCGCCGCCGTTTTTGGAAGTTGCCGCCCTGGAAGCGCAGGCGGTGATACGAGAGCCAAAGGAAAAAGGTGAACTGCCGCCGGTGGATGTAAAATTAACACGGTTCTTGCCGTCCTTGGCGGAGGTGCCCGGCAGTGAGCTTGAAGCGATCCGGGAGCGGGCGATCCGCAGCGGTTTTGATTTTATCGACTTCTGGGCGGTGGATTTTGATTGGAAGCCGGGCCAACCGTTTAATCACCATTGGCAGGATTACCGCACGCGGAAAGATCGTTCGCTTAAAACCGTCAGCGACGCGGGTTATGTGTATGCGCAACGCGGCGTGCATACGATATGTGTAAAAGTGGTGGACACCTTCGGCTGCGATACGAGTATCACCTTGGAGGTGAAGGTGTAGGGGACCCGTTGGGGCGGTCCGAAAACTCTTAAAGGCACAAGGTGAAGCGTCCATCAAAAGACAGAGACATCATTCCCCGGCACAGGACATCCCTACCTAAGAGAACATCGAAAGCAGTGTCCGCATTCACGAATTCGGTTCCGAATACTGGCGTGACGAACATCTGCCCGAAAGCACTTCCGCTGGCTTCCGCCCTTTGGGTAAAATAGATCCCAATATTGAATTGGTAGCTGTTCACCGCGCTGCTGCCGTGCACACCGGCGACGGGCGTCTTACCCATTGGCGGCAAGGCAAGGTCCGCCACAACCTTGGAAGAAATACACGTGTTGGAGGCTCCTGTGTCAGCGAGGGCCGTATAAAACTTCGGCTGGTAATCCACAGGCAGCGCCGTCCCATCTGTTCCAATGGATGGCGGGAGCACCACCAACTGGATCAGCGGGCCGAGGTTAGGATGGTACGGGATGGAAATGCACGGCATGCGAAAAGTATCCTAAATCTACGGAGGAGTCTGTTACCTTCTGGATCGAATACAGGCCGTCGCCTATGAATGTTTCCGCCGCCTGCCGGGCGTCTTGGGCGGTGGTATAGTAGCCAAGGATTTTTCCGGTCTTCATCAGTGCGTATTGGTCTCGCCGGGCGGGCAGGATAGATGAAAGCACCTTGACGAAAGCCTCGTAATTACGATCAACCTCGGCCTGTGTCTCTGTTGGATTATGTGGCTTGTTCATGGTCTGCACCTGATAATAAGTCCATGGTCATGACACGACCATAACAGTCTTTGGCCTGCCGAAAGTGTCGGCAAACAAAAGCAGGTCCCGAGCCGTGGGATCCCACGCCAATTGGCGCTGCCGCCCTGAGGGCGACCCACGGGAGTTCTCGCGCACACCTGCCGTATTTATGTTATACCATTAGGCACGGCAGGTAAAGCT
>JAJZGH010000249.1 GCA_021798635.1 Planctomycetota bacterium
CTTTTCCGCTTCCACCAGCGGCAGTTTCGCCGCCCAGTCACGATTCATGGACTCTGGTTTGCGTATCTGACCCAGACGGTAGAATTCCTGAAGCATCGCGGCAATGGCGTCGGCGTGTTGATCGCCGCATACCTTAGCCGCAAATTCCCGGAGAAATCGCTCCTGCGCGTCGGGGCCAAAGGCCTTGGGATTCCAAGCCAGTCGGGCGGCAAAATCCATTCCTATTTCGCGCGGTTTGATGCCGCCGACATTAATAACCCATATTGTTTTGGAATCATTATCCCAGGCTTTCTTAAGTTCCGCCCACATCAACGCCGGCGGCGTTGTGTTAAGCCAGCAGTAGGAATGCGGTCCGCCTAAATATTCAATATGGTAATAAACTCCCGCCCCGCCAGTGTGTTTGCGCTGCTCTGGATTGCTGAACTGCCGGATATAGCCGAAGTTATTGTCCGGCCAGATAATAGTCACGTCCGGCGGTACTTTAAGTCCCGAATTGTAGACCAGCAGCGCTTCCTTATAGGGCACATAACACTGCGCTACCGCCCCCCACCGCCGCGTGACATAGCGCTTCAGCAACGCCCGTTGAATACCGAAAATTTTCTGCACCAGGGATCGTTCCTGAGCCAGGGTATGGACGCCCTCCAGCGGACTGTCATACGGCCCGCGCATGCCGACGGTCCAGATGGCTTCATATTTACCGCGCGTTGTTACAGAATTCGTCCAGAATTTCAGAATATTTCTGCTGTTGGTGACAAAATTCCACGGGCCGTTTTTGCGGGCATTCTTCCCATTGAGAAATGACACCGGATTAGCCAGCATCGGCTCCACATGCGAGGACCCCATGACAATCGCATAATTATTTGCCAACACTGAATTTTCCGGGATTGCCGCAAACGGCGTAGAGCAGTTGTGCATCGCCGGCCAGAGATAATTTAACTTCAGCCGCAGCATCAGATCAAATACCTTCTCATACGTCTTCGGCCCCACGTTCCCCAATTTTGGGTCAAAAGCTCTGGCGGCCCAGGGTTCAAATCCCCAATCCTCATCATTAATAAATATGCCCCGATATTTTACACCCGGTTCGCCCCCATACCGCACGCCCGCTGTCACCGCCACCGCAGTCGCTTTTTTCACCGGCACATCCGCCCACCAGAACCAGGGCGAAACGCCGGCCGCCTCGCATAAATCCATCACGCCATACGCCGCACCGCGCCGATCACTGCCCGCAATCACCAGCGCCCGATCAATACCGGCAACAGGTCGTTCCACGGTCTGCCATAAACTGGCCTCCCATCTGCCTTGTATGGCCGCAACATCAATTTTCCCCTTTGCCGCCAATTGATCCACCCATGAACTTTGCCCCAGCGTGCCGATGATAATCGCGGTCTCCAGACGCTTCGCCCGCGTGACAACCTCCGGCCTGTGGCCCGTGACACGCTGCAGATCATCCGCGAGCATACGCGCCGCAATATGCACCGCCTGATGATCCTGTTGATCCATTAAAATCGTTGCTCCACCATGCGGCCCCGCCAGCAGCAGATCGGCCAGTGCGGCAGGCCATTGATGCATTACCCGACATTGTGCTAAGAGGGACGTAGATTCCGCCGCCCGCGCAGCGCCGCGTTTGGTCAGCAACGCCCCAACCGCCGCCAAACCACTTGCCCTAAGAAATCGCCGCCTATCCAAGTACTTCACTCCGCTACAGGTTATAGGTTACAGGTTACAGGTTACAGGTGCCACTGCCATGTTCCAGGTTCCAGATTCCAGGCCTCAGCGGCCAGCGGCCCGGAGATAATTCTCCAGCCAGACCAATGCCGGTCGCGGCGTGCCATTTTTGCGGATCAAATACGTATAAGGCAGCCACGTATGCCCCCGCATAAAATCCCAGAATGTTACGCCACGCACCATGGGGTCATCCCAGAATATTGGAAATTGCGTTTTCATCTGCCGCAACTGCTTCCGACTGCTTTTCCAGTTCAGATCATACTCGCTGATATAAATCGGGATCCCAAGTAAGCCGAGTTTATGCAGGTCATACCGGATCACCGGCACCTTAATATGCTCCAATCCATGCGCCTGACAACCAATCCCGTCAATTAGTTGCCTTGCCTGCAGCAGTTTAATCAGACGGATATATTTGGCCGTCTCTGCAGGATAGCCCAGAATGTTATAATCATTGATCAGCAATTTGGCATTCGGGAAATCTTTTCGGGCTAATTGATACGCCCAGATCACCCAACCCCATTTGGTATTTCCGCCCGGCAGCCCTTTTTGATAGGCAGGCCGGTGGTGTAATGGTTCATTGACCACATCAATAAACTGGAATTTACCGTTGTAATGTTCAGCATATGCGGCGTACCACGCCCGCACGGCAGCCGCGGCATTACGCACATTCACCCAGCGCGGCTGCTGTTTGCCCCAGATCATATTATGCTGCTTGACCAGCAGATGCTTCCGCGCCGCCACGCGATACATGGCATTCAACGCACCCCAGTAGAACTTTCCCTTGCGAGGTTCCACGCTGCCCCATTTACCAGCGTTTTCCGGCGTGATCTGCGTGAACACGGTTCCAAAGAGGGGCGAATTAAACCCACTCCAGGTCGTACCGACAAAGCGCCTGCCATAATTATTTCGCGCCGGCGCGGCACACGCCAAACCGCCGCAATTCCATGCCAATATTATTAAGAGGAAAATGTTACCGGTTCGCATCGCCGCAAAGCTCCTGTCAACGGATACATGGTAGTGTGGGTTCAACATTCCTGCGAATCCGGAAAGTGCGTGCAGAACTTCATCCGGACCAGGATAAAAGTACTTCCGGGGGCAAAAAAAAAGGGCCGCGAGATACCAGGCATCGCGGCCCCGGAGGTTCACCATTCCCGATTTAGTTATTGGGGACAATGTTGTAGACGCGCAGGCTGCCCTGCTTGATTGGTGCCACGTGGTCGTCGGCAAATACGGCGTTGGCATAGCCAGTATTCTGCTGGCTCGTCATCATGTGCCGATAGCGAAGCGAGTAATCGTAATTCGTCGCTGAGCCGATGGCATCCGCATTGCCTTGTCCCCAAGGCTGTGTCGCTGAGAGCACGGCTGTGAGGATCGGAGAACTTCCGTTGATCGTTCCGGGAGCCCAGCTTAGGGCTTCATGCGATGGATATTGCGGACCCCAGTTCCATTGAAACACCGGGGAGGACTGTCCCGTACTGTTAAATTGGGTGGCGTCCGCAAGCTCGATAAAATGGCCGGGGGTGTGGATAATGGACATCTTTGCCGTGGTGGCGGAACCGGATGCCAGGCTCCAACTGTCGATAAATAGATTGGGATTGGCACTGTAATTGGCACAATACCATTGGCTATTTGGCAACACCGCCGAAGGGCACTGAAAAAGGGCAGGCCATTTTGTCTCCACGGCGGGGCCGAACTCCGCGTGCGCATCCCATGGAACATCGAGAATGTCCGTTGTCGCACCTACCGTGTAATAGTAAAGAAATTGATTCCAGGGAATCCAATATTGCGACTGGCTCGGAGCCGGGAATGTCCAGGCTGAATCGATGGATCCGGTCTCATAGCTGACATCGCCAGGCGGGGCCATATCCTCATAAGTTTGAGCGTACTCAGCAGTAATTTGACCCAGCGAGCGTAGCTTCGCCGAGCAGGATATGCTGTTGGCCGCCTGTTTGGCCATCGCCAATGCCGGCAACAGCAGGGCGATCAAGACGGAAATAATGGAAATAACCACCAGCAGTTCAATTAGCGTAAACGCACGACGTTTCATGGGTACACTCCTAAAAAAAATACATTCCAACTTCCTGTGGCCGTCGCAAACGTGCAACAGCCCCAATACCTTGCCGAATTTACAATCCATCACGCTGGTGTCCGGAGAATCGCCTTTTTGCGCAACGTGCTTTCGCAAACCTGCACCGGCCCCGGTACATCAACCGCCGTCCAAGACACGCTGTTTATATCCTCGGCTGAAGCGTGAAACGCTTCCGGCGAAGGAGCATCACACTACCCAGTGCAATCGCGACCAGGCCCAGTGTTGCCGGTTCGGGTGTCGAAACCGGCTGGATTTGAAGGGCATTCAGGAATACCCAGTTTGTATTCGCATCGTAACTTGGGACGTTATAACTTAAATTGATGGCACCGTTTGCGGCTACCGCGTGAAACACGCCCCAATTGCTTAGCGCAACGCTGGTGGTGGGGTCGGCGGTCGGAGCGGCCACGGTAACCGGGGCACCGGATGCAAACGCCGCATAATTCCCACTTCCGGGACTGGCATTGGTGTTGAAATTGGGATCCCGGACATCGGCGCCATTGACCATCGGGTCGATGAGCATATACGAACCTGCGCCCGCCGGCGTGTTTGCCGCAGCAAGTTGGAAGAGGTTGCCGGCTTCGTTATAAGGACCGGAACTGTATAAATAAATATTGTAGCTGGCCCCATTGGTCAACCCGGATATGCCAACGGTCTGAGCGGCGTTGGAATCATATTGTGGCGAATTCCAGCCATACCCCTGCATATACGCAGGCACGGTCTTGTCCTGCCCGGCGGACGAGCTTGTATTGAAACTGGGATTGCCGATGTTTACGGTCACACTTATGCCACTTGCCGCCGACCCGTTTGAGTACATCAAACTTGAATCCGTACCGCTTTCACCGCCATAATTCGTGCCGCCACTGCTGGTATTGGCCGCAAAGAAATCCTGGTTCCACACGGTTCCGGAATCGGCGCTGTCCATCGCAGTGCCCGTGTATGTTGCAGTTGCTGTTCCGCCGTTGGCCGAGCTTGTTCCAAATTGGAGGTTGATCGCCGCGGCTTGGGCCGCTGCGGCAAATCCCATTACTCCGCAACCGGCCAATAACGCGGAGACACCCGCGGCCCTGATGGGGGTGGCTTTTCTACTCATGGTACGACTCCTTCAAAGGAACTCATCTCTCACCAGCACCACCGCCCGCACGAGCGAAAATATGCACCGGTGCAACTTGTTCATCATTTCTACACGTGCCCGGATGATGTCATTCCATCACCGGGTTCGGCGCTTCTTTTGCGCCGCGTATTAACTTTTTCTACAACGCCGGGCCGGCATTCCGCGCCAACCCCTGATCGACATTCTCCGCTGACTTATGCGAAGACTTCGCATCAACATGTCTGTATGAAGTATGTGCTTTCTCGACGTGCATTACAAGAGCTTTTTCTGCCAAGTTGTAGCCGATTTATGAAGGGAATCAGTTGCCGCTGCGGTGTCGGCTGAACGCCCGGAATTGGCCTGGCGTGATGCCTTTAATGCGGCGAAATACTTTTACCATGCGATTGGCATCCGGAAAGCCGGACTCCACCGCGATGGCATGAACTTTTTTATCCGTCCCCACCAACTGCCGGGCGGCATATTCCACCCTCAACCGTGCAATCTCCTCAGACATGCTCCGACCGACATATTTCTGAAACAGATCATGCAACCGCCGATAAGAAATGGGGACACCCATCGACACTTCCTCCACATTGATCGGCTCGCGATAGCGCGTCCAGATGGTTTTCAGCGCCATGGCCACATCCGTATTTTCAATGGCCAGAATATCGGTGCTTTGCCGGGTCACCACCCCGATCGGCGGCACCAGCGCCGGCCCGCGCGGATTTTTTTTTCCGGACATCAACTGATCCAGCAGTTCGGCAGCGGTAAATCCCATACCTTCCGCATTGTCATCAATGCTGGATAATGGAACGGTGGTAAAGTTGCACCGCAACTCGTCATTCATCACACCCAGCACGGCCACTTGCTCCGGCACCAGCAGGCGCTCTTCCTGGCTGGCGAAAATAACTTCTGCCGCCAGATCGTCATTTTCCGCAGTAACGGCCAGCGGCTTGGGAAGTGCTGTAAGATTTTTGCGCAGTTGCGCAAATATGGCAGCGGGCGGAGAATTCCTGGCTAAGCCCGCGCGGGCATCGATGAGGTGAAAACTTCGTTTAGCGCTTTTGCACGCGGCTTGAAAGCATTCCTTGCGTTCCAGTTCGCATTTACTGACACCCTTAAAATAAAAGGCCAGGTGCTGGTAGCCGCGCTCCACAAAATGCTGCACCGCCAATTCGGCAATGGCCTTATTATCATTGGCCACACGCGGGGCCGGCGAAATATCCTGATAACCAATGTTCACGGTCGGAAGTTTAAAGGACGCGACCAACGTCGCAATTTCCGCATTCGGCCCCAGCATGGCGATCACGCCATCAGGTTCCCAAACCGGAGCAGCACTGGCATTGCGCACGGACGCCGAATCCAATGCCCATCCCGCCTGTTTGGCGTATCGCGCCACGCCGCGGTGAATGGCGATGGAGTACCAGCCCATTAAAAGCAAAATACGCCGCGCCGGGGTTCGGGTAAGATGCGTAGGCAGCGCCAGGGGAAGCGGCAGGTTTGCCGCCGTCAATGTGCGGATCAGCTTTTTTGTTTTCATTACACAGCGGCCTTCCCACGGTAGAGTGCAACATGGTAGCTGTAAATTGTCATCCGCCGGACCAGCTGCGGCCCACACTGGCTTCCATCACGTAATACTTAGTACGCTTCGCCGCCTGCCAGACAAAAGTAATGCGCCAACGAGCGACGGAAAAAGCCCGAGCGCGGCCGGCTCGGGCACCGCCGTCACATTTAAACTAATCATCCCCGCCGGATCGGTCAACTGATAGTTAAAGCCTGCCTGGCCGTTCACGGTCCAAGAAGTTAGATTTGCGGAATTGGATATGGAATCGGAAAAACTCAGCAATGGATATACTCCCGCACCAAAATCGGTGCCGGGCGTTATATCAACCGATACACCCGCACCCAAAGTCACATACGTGGTGAATATAAAGCTGTTACCGCCGGACCCTCCAGACAGGTTCGGCGCGTTGAGAATAAAATCGAGCTTGCCGGCGTTGAGAAGAACTAAATTCTGAATCGTCAGCGTACCGCTTT
>JAJZGH010000250.1 GCA_021798635.1 Planctomycetota bacterium
TGTCATTACAAGAAATAGATCCTTTTCCCTGGTTTTTGCACAAAGATGTGCCGTTGCTGATCAACGGCCAGCGCGTCGAAATGAATATTCGTGCCGCGGAATGGACAAAGCGCTGGCGGCCTTTTCTTTCAAACCTTCTGGAACTCCAGCGGCTTTGCGGCCGACGTATGCTCGTGGGCGTAGCGGGGACGCCCGGGTCCGGCAAATCGTTTTTTACTGAACAGCTCGCCTGGATGGCCACAAAAAATATTCTTCCGAAAGTGAATGTTGTCTCCTTGCCGATGGACGGGTTTCATTTTCCCGAATCGGTCCTGGCGGAGCGATTTCTACAATTGGAGGATGGGCGGCAGCTACGCATGAGCCAGTGCAAGGGTTCTCCCGATACATTTGATGTGCCTCTGCTGCGGGAGCATCTTTTGCGCTTAAAACAAACACCTCAGAAAATGACGTGGCCGGGTTATGACCGGGTACGCCACAAAGCGGTGCCGCAGGCGATCACCATTCATGAATCGGTCAATCTGGCGATGGTGGAGGGGAATTACCTTTTTCTGGACCGACCGCCCTATGCGGGCATAGCGGACATTTTTGATCTTCGCATCTATGTGGAAGCCCCGCCGGCATCGGTGGTGACCAATCTCATGAACCGCCACATGGAAGGCGGCAAGACGGTCGGAATGGCCAAGGATTGGGTCAAGCATGTGGATCTGCCTAACGCCCGGCTGGTGGAAATGACCAAACATAAAGCCGAGGTGCTGATTCAGCGGGACCGGGATGGAGCCATTTCAGCAGTGGTGTGGGCCACCACCCCGAGTTCTTCCGAGCCGAATCCCGATGATGTATGATACGCACTTCGCCGGTGCCCATTACAATGGCCGGAACTTTCCGGGCAAGGTCGCCGGTTGAGCCAGCGTTCAAGCCGAGCGCCGGGTGCCGCCTGACGCAATAGTTACGGGAGTTTTATCATGCGCTTTACGAAAATGCACGGCATAGGAAATGATTATATATATGTTGACGTATTTAACCAAACCGTCAACCATCCTGAGGCCCTGGCGGCAAAAATCGCCGATCGGCATTTTGGCGTCGGCGGTGACGGATTAATTCTTATATCCCCCCCTACTCCAGAGGGCGCGGCGCAGGGCGCGGTTGTTCGCATGCGCATGTTCAATGCGGACGGCAGTGAATCGGAAATGTGCGGCAACGGCGTGCGGTGCGTGGCAAAATATGCTTTTGATCACCGCCTGACCACCGCCAATCCCGTGCGGGTTCAAACCGGTGCCGGCGTGCTGACGCTGGATTTGTGGATTGAGCGTGGCAAAGTGAATCGCGTGACCGTCAACATGGGCAAACCGATCCTGAAGGCATCGGAGATTCCGGTAAAACTAGCGAACGTGGAGCAAGTTATCAATTATCCGTGGCGCGATGTATTGAAATTCCACGACCTGCCCGCCGGTTCGGATTGGATAAAAGCCGCAGGACTTGAGGACGCTATGACGTGCGTATCCATGGGCAATCCACACGTGGTGCTGTATTGTAAAAAGCTGGAAAAGATTCCTCTGGAAATAGTTGGGCCTTATATTGAAAAGCATCCGATATTCCCGCGTCGAGTCAACGTGCATTTTGTCCAGGTGCATCAGGCCGGCGAAGTTACCATGCGCACCTGGGAGCGTGGCAGCGGCATTACGATGGCCTGCGGCACGGGTGCCGCGGCGGTTTGCGTGGCGGGCGTGCTGACGGAAAAGACCAATCGCATTGTGCTTACGAATCTACCCGGCGGCCAATTGGCGTTGAAATGGAACCAGGCGGATGAATCCGTTTACATGACCGGCCCCGCCACGGAAGTATTCTCCGGCGACTGGCCCGAGAATTGACCGCAACCGTTCACGACGATACAAACTGCGAGTCCGAAGAAAAGCAGTTTCCGCGTCGAATGTTCCGCTTTAAGGCGGCGATAATAGTCCCCTAAAAGGCATTTCCACCGCAATTCCGCGACTTATCCCCCGGCCCGGCGACGGGCAATGCAAATCTATTCACATCGTGAATTAAATCTATTCACGATGTGAATAGATTGTATTTACACCATGAATAGATTATATTCATGGTATGAATACTTCGCGTAAACGCTGGCTGGCAGCCCAATTGGAGGCAGCGTTAAAGGTATTGCCGGTGGCCGTCGTAACGGGGGCACGGCAAACCGGCAAAACCACGCTGGCCCGCAACATTGATGCCCAGAGGCCCTATTTCACGCTTGATGATATCGCGATACTTGGACAGGCTCAGGAGCAGCCCGATACGCTCTGTGCCCATCCACCCCTAACGCTTGATGAAGTACAACGCGTCCCCGGCCTCCTGCTTGCGGTAAAAAGGCAAGTGGACCGACAACGTAACGCCGGCGATTTTCTGCTGACCGGTTCCGCCAATCTGTCGCTGATGGGGCACGTATCGGAATCTCTGGCTGGGCGTGCGGCGTATCTGGATTTGCCGCCATTCTGCCCGAGGGAGTGGTTGCAAAGCCCAAAAAAGCTCAGCCCGATTGATTCCCTGTTTGATGCAGATTTTGATTACCGTCATTGGCCAAGCGACACGGGCGACTGGTCCCAGTGGCTATTGCGCGGCGGATATCCTTCCGTATTGCAGTTGGATTCGGATCAGGCGCGGGACATTTGGTTTGCCGGGTACACCCAAAGTTATCTGGAGCGCGACTTGCGGCAACTAAGTGACGTCGCCAAGCTTCCTGATTTTCGGCGGTTCATGGCGCTGGCGGCGCAGCGTACCGCCCGGCTGTTAAACCAGGCGGAACTGGCCCGCGACGCGGCCTTGACCCAGCCAACCTGCCATCGCTATCTGAATTTATTGGAAGCCGGATGCCTGATCACCAGACTGCCGACGTATGCCACCAACCCCACCACCAGCCTCATCAAAGCAAAAAAGTTGCTCTGGAACGATTGTGGTCTGGGGGCGTGGCTGGCGGGAATCATGTCCCTCCCTGCTCTGGCGGCGCGCATGGATCAGGGGTTTTGGCTTGAGCAAACCATTTTTCAGAGCCTGCAGGCGTGGCGGAGCTTGGGTAGTGCCAACCGCCACTTGTATTACTGGCGAGACCGTTCAGGAAACGAGGTGGACTTTATTCTCGAGCAGCAGGGAAAAGTTGTCGCCATAGAAATAAAAGCGTCCGCGCAGGCCACGCTGGAAGACACGCGCGGTCTGCTGGCATTCCGCAGCGGCCTAAGCAAGGGCACACAGTTTTGCACCGGCGTGGTACTGCACAGCGGTGAAGCCCGGCCCCTGGGCGAAAATATGTATGCATTACCTTGGAACTGGCTGGTACCCGCGGTGTCAAAAATCAGCCGTTCCAAGCGCCGGTAGAACAACCAGCAAAAAAGACGCAATTAAGAGCATGGAGACCGCTTAGCCCGGCGTGCGCAAAATTCGCGGCTGGTGCCCTTGAATGATATTGGCACACGGTGGATAATCCACAGGTCGAATCAAGAACGCTTGATCCGCTCCCAAGGATCTGACGGGAGTTCAGTTGAACGATGCTCGGTACGCTCTTTATCATCTGCGCGGTTGTGGGCGGCACGCTTTTCTTGTGCCAGTTCGTACTTAGCCTTTTTTCACTCGGCGGACATATCCCGGGCGTGCATCACATTCCGCCAGGCCATCTGCCCGGCTCGGGCCACGGTGTTCCCACCACTACCCATCAGGGAACCCTTCCGGGCGCAGGGAATCCTACGGGTCATGGAGTTGCGGTGCGACAAGCAATCCTGCACGTTTTGGGTCACGGACATGCAGGCGGCCGGCATGAATCCGATTCCGAGAATTCATGGCTAGGCGCGATGCTTAGCTTTCAGGGGATGGTGGCCGCTTTGACAGTTTTCGGGTTGGCGGGAATGGCGGCCATGTCGCAGTCGTGGGCGGTGTGGCTCGTGCTGCCTCTCGCCCTGGTCAGTGCTATCGGCGCGAGCTTGATGGTAGCCACACTTCTACGCACGCTAATGACTATGGATTCAGATGGTACCGTTGATATTCAAGATTCGATTGGCTCGCCGGGAACAGTGTATTTATCCATTCTCGGCGGCACGGCCGGGATTGGTAAAGTGCTTATTACCGTACGCGACCGAACGATGGAATACGCTGCCATTACCTACCAGGACGCGGACCTGCACCAAGGCGACGCGATTGTGGTTGTTGGGGTGAAAAATTCGGATACTCTTGAAGTTGTGTCGGCATCGTCTGTGCCGACGCGTGTCGATCTTTAACGAATTACGGAGGTAACCAACTATGAATTTCGTGGGAACATCTATGGTGGCGGTGCTGGCAGGTTCAACATCCCTGTTACTTCTAGCGGCGTTTGTGGTGGCGCTATTTCTCAGCTTTGTGGTTCTGACCGTCAGCCGTTACAAGCGTTGTCCGAGCAACCGCATACTGGTGATCTACGGCAAAGTCAGTGGCGGTAACACGTCGCGTTGTATTCATGGCGGTGCGGCGTTTGTCCTGCCACTGATCCAGGATTTTGCCTACCTTAACCTTGAGCCGTTGCAGATTGAAATTCCGCTGACCGGCGCTTTGTCGATAGAAAACATCCGGGTGAACGTTCCCAGTGTGTTTACCGTGGCCATCGGCACGCAGCCTGAACTCATGCAAAATGCCGCCATCCGCCTGCTGGGGCTGGATATGAAGCAGATACAGGTGCGGCTGGAGCATATTATCTTCGGGCAATTTCGCGACGCCATCGCCTCCATGCGGATTGAAGACATCACGCGGCATCGGGAGCAGTTCCTGAAAAATATTCAGCTCACGCTGGAGCCGGAGCTTAATAAGCTTGGGTTGATACTTATCAACGTAAACATCACGGATATTACTGATGAGTCCGGATACATCGTCGCCATTGGAAAGAAGGCAGCCTCTCAAGCCGTTCAACAGGCGATGGTAGACGTGTCCCAGCAGGAGAAGCTTGGCGCAGGGGGCGTAGCGGATGCGGAGCGGGAAAGAGCAGTGCAGGTGGCCAACGCCATGAAATTGCGCGAAATTGGTCTGCACGAGGCCCAGAAAGACCAGGCCGTGCGCGTGGCCGAACTGGAGCGTGACCAGAAAATTGGTGAGGCCGCCGCGCAGCGCGACCAAGCGGTGCGCTTTGCCGAGCTTGACAAGGAACGCAAGGTGGCAGAGCAGACGGCAGTATTTGACCGCGACTCGCAAGTTAAGGCAGCTGAGCAGGTCATGCGTATCTCGGTGGCGGAGGCTAACGCCAAGGCCATCGCCGGTGAGAGTAAAGCTCAGGCCGACATAGCCGCCGCACAGGCGGAATTGCAGGTTAAGCAGGCGACTGCCTACCAATTGTCGGAAACCAGGAAGCGCGAGGCGGAGGCGGGGGTAGAAGAAGCGCAAAACATAGCGATGGCCAGGGCTGCCTTGGCCAGTGCCCAGCGCGTTGAGGCAGAGCGCCGCGCCGCGTTGGAAGCCCCGGCCAAAGCGGAAAAGGCCAAGATACTCGTGGACGCTCAGGCCGCGGCGGAAAAACGCCGGATGGAGGCCGAAGCGGAAGCGAACGCGATTTTTGTGAAAATTGACGCCGAAGCACGCGGCCAATATGAAACTTTGGCGAAAAAGGCGGCGGGTTTGAAGATGATTATCGACTCCTGCGGCGGATCGGATAAGGCGTTTCAGATGCTTATGCTGGAACACATGGACAAACTTGCCGAGACTGCGGCTACCGCTATTTCCAATATCAAATTTGACAAGGTTGTGGTATGGGAAAACGGCCATACCGGAGCCAATGGCAATGCGGCTTCCAACTTCCTTCAAGGCATGGCACGCAGTATGCCGCCGATGATGCAGGTTATGCGCGATATTGGTGGCGTCGAACTCCCGGATTATCTGGGGCGGATGGTGACCGATGTAGCACCCGCCGATGCCACGCCCGTCCAGATGGCACGGGAAACGCCCGCTCCAGCAACCACGGCAGCCGCTGGTGCTGGTGCTGGTGCTGGTGCTGGTGCTGGTGCTGGTGCTGAAAAAGGAAATTGAGCGTATGATTGACTGGATATCCACGAATTAAGGAAAATAGTATGTTGAAACGAATTGGCAATTTATTCAAAGGCGCCTTAGGAATGTCAGTTTCCAGCGTGGAGCGCCGAAATCCGGAGATGCTCCTGGAAGTTGAAAAGGAAAATGTTCGCACGCAGATCGGCAAGTTCAACAAAGGATTGGCCGCCCACGCCGGCCTGTGCGAACGCCTGATGTCACGCGTGAAAACGCTGGAGAATGACCAACAAGAACTTCAAGCCCGCACCAGTGCGCATTTGCGGGCCGGCAACCGGGACCTCGCCGCGCAATATGCTCTTCGCCTCAAAAATGCCACGCATGAACTTGAGGAAAATCGGCGGCAACTCGGCGCCGCCGAGGAAACTTATAGCACCCTGATCCGCCAGCGTGACGTGGCCGTGGATGCGGCGCGCCAGAAAATTGAGTCGCTCAAACAGTCGATTGACGATCTGAAGGTCAAGAAAGCAATGGCCGAGTTGACGGAAACCGCTTCCGGAATGGTCACGGGTGCCGGTGCCAGCGGCGACACACTCTCACGTTTGCGCGAAATGGTGGAAGATGAGCGATCCAAGGCGGCAGGGCGGATTCGCGTGGCGCGCGATTCAATGTCACTATCCGACCTTGACATCAAAGAGCGCGAACAGAAAGCCATGGCGGAGCAGGCCCTTGAGGAGTTTGAGGGCAAAGCCCCACCTCGACTGGGATCCGGTGACGCCGCAAACCCGAGCTAATTGATTATCGCCCCACTTCCCAGGCCCGACTGGTGCAACGCAGTAGCGTCCGGAACTAAAATAGCTTCATCTTAATATTCGCATTTACGAGAGTTGCGCTGGCGCGTGTTTTGTGGTTTACTCTTGGGCATGGTGAACGCACAGACGCAACATCTTACCAATCCGTC
>JAJZGH010000251.1 GCA_021798635.1 Planctomycetota bacterium
TCGCGGATCAAATGGGAAACCAAACGGCGCCGCTTTCCCGCTGGGGCCTGAATATGCCCATGCAACTGTTGGGTTTTGTGCAGACAATAATTCTTGCTGGCCGATGGAACGGCGGTCGCAAGGCCCAGCGGCAGTTGAATGTGCCGGCTAATATCGGGATTGTGCAGGGGCAACCTGTTACCCGAACCGGCACGCAGGCGGTATAGTATCCGCAGGCGGGGAAGAGACTTCCTGGAAACGGGGACAGGATCATGAGCTTAAAGATTTGCATCGCAATACCGGCAGCGCCTGCGGCGTCCGCACCGGATGACGCCCAACAGGCGTGCATCAATTTAGCCGAGACGTTAGCGGCAAGCGGCCATGATATTACCCTCTGTATATCCACAGGGGATGGGGCATTAAAGGCGGATAAGGATAGTTACGCCCGAATTACCGCCTCCCCGGCCGTTCGCGTAGTAACGCTCGAATGGCTTACGGACGTGCAGGTTATTGCAGGCTGGTTTCGCAGACGCAGTTTTGAATTTTATCGCTGGCTTAAATCCCAGACCATGGCGTATGACTGCGTTATTACGCCCGCCTGGCAGGGTGTGGCCTATTACGCCGTTCTGGCCCGGCAGCAGGGAATCGCCTTTGAAAAAACCCAATTTGTAACGTATTTAAATGCTCCAACCCAATGGCGCTATCACGCGAGGCCTTCTATGCCGGTGAGTGTGGACGCCCTTGAGGTCATGTTTATGGAGCGAGACATGGTACGTCGGGCGGATGCGGCCGTGGTGGGCACGTCCGGATTACGTGAGTGGCTTGAAAGCACAGGATGGATTCTTCCAACTAACACCAGCGTGCTTCCGCCGTTACCCACAACATTAGCAACGTCCGGGAGATCGGTGGAAAAACCAAAGGCCATCGCGGCAACATCCCCTGGCCGCGCTACCGCCGAACCGCTGACAGAGCTGGTTTTCGCCGGTGTGATGGATTCCATCGATGGCGTGGAATTATTTTGCCAAGCCGTCCAAATATTGCCAGTGACGCTTCGCGAGAAATTACAAATCACCTTTGTGGGTGCGATCGGGGAGGTCGGCCAACTTGCCGGCGACTGGTATATTCACAAGGCACTGCGACGATCAGGTTGTCGATATAGCATTCTGGCGGAGGCGGACTTGGAGCAGCAACTCGCATATTTGCGCCACGCCGGTCGGATTGCGGTATTTACGGCACGTGGCGGGAGATTATCGCAATTACTTGTCAATTGCCTTGCGGAAAGCATGCCGATTTTGATTCCGGAAGATTGCGGCTTGCGAGATTTTATTACTCCCGAAGGGTTTGCGGCAATCTCCTTCCCACCCAACGCCCAAGCTTTATCCAAAACAGTTCAGGCCGTAATGCAACGCGGTATTTCCACCAGACAAACGCCTGCGCTCGTGGCCCACCCCGCGCAACATTGGGAACGCCTGATTAAGTCGGTCGTTGACGGGGAGACCCCGGCAAGCGCGAATGCCGGTGATCAATGGGCCGGAGGCAGCGTGCAGACTACCGGCGGTGCCATGCCAATGATCAGCGTATGCCTGGTGCACTACAATCGGCCGGAAACGCTTCGGCAGGCTGTGGATTCACTCAAAGCGCAAAGCTACCGAAATTATGAAGTTATTCTGGTAGATGACGGCAGCCCGTCATTGGAAGCACAGGCCCTTCTGAAAACATTGGACAGTGAATTTACAACTCATCAGTGGCGCATTATCCGGCAGGAAAATCAATATATGTGGCGGGCACGGAATAACGCAGCCCGACAGGCCCGGGGCGAGTATCTGGCCTTTATGGATGATGACAATATCGCAGTACCCCATTGGCTGACGTGCGCCATGCAAGTGGCGCAGAGAACCCACGCCGATGTAGTAACATCCACCATGACGCTTTTTGAGGGACACGCGCCGCCTGACCCGAGCGTAGAATTTCCAATGTGGGTGCCGCTGGGGGCGGCGGCTTCGGCTGGGGCGTTCACGAACGTCTTTGGCGACGTGCATTGCCTGATGAAGCGAAGCGTCTTTGAAAAGCTTGGCGGTTTTGAAGAACGGTTCAGCGGATATCAGGAAGACTGGGAATTTTTTGCGCGGGCGGTTCTGGCGGGCTATAAACTGGAATTGATTCCTGAATCGCTGCTTTATTATCGCATCAGCAAAACGAGCGTTTCCCGCAGCGCCGATCAGAGCTGGAACGCCAACCGCGGATGCAGCATGCAGCCGTATCTCCATGCGATAGGCCCGGAATTGCGTGATTTGATTCCGTTTTTGTTGGAAAATCAACGCCTGCATTCCGGCATGGCGGCAAAAAGAGTGGTGGGCCGCGGGAAAATTGTACGGCGGCTAAATCGTTGGCTGCGCGGCCGAGCGGCTGATGCGCCTGTGGTGGTACAAACGACCGCCGACGCTATACGAGCCGCCGGAGCAATCCCCCCACGCCGCCGCTGCCCCCGGAGATGACGACCAAGAAAACATTACGGCCCGCCCATACGGGACCAAATACGCCCGTCGCCGCGATAATATGCCGCCCACCCGCGTTCTGAGATGCGCCCTAACTGTCGCCTATTACTGTCTGAGAGTACGGATCGCCGCAGTTAGCCTGCGCGTGAACCCTATTTCCGTAAAGGGTGGCGCTAAAATTCCTAGGAGCGGGTAACTGTCGTTAATCCAAGACGTTGGATGAGTATAAGTCCGGACTGAAGCCGGATCGATTCACAAGCGTAAGGAGTAAAGCAAATGAACCTACTGTATATCAAGGAAGCAACTGGGACGGTCGAAGCCGTTGGCCGACGACTGGAAGAAGCCGTCAAGGCGCATAAATTTGGCGTCATCGCCGTCATTGATCTGAAGGCGAAGATGGTCGAGAAAGGCGTCGCATTCGGCAGCGCCTGTAACATTTACGAGGTTTGTAATCCCGTGCAAGCCAAACGAGTTTTGGAGAAGGACATGAGCATCGCCACGGCACTGCCGTGTCGCATCGCGGTATATGAAGAAAAAGGCACAGTAAAAATCGCCACGATGCTACCCACTGCGGCACTGGGCCTGTTTTCCATTCCGGAACTCGCCTCCGTGGCGCAGGAAGTTGAGCAGCAGATCAAAGCGATGATAAACGAGGCGTCGGAAGCGTAAGCGAAAGCCCTGAAACTCCAGGGATTCTGTGGTACAGGGTGTGGCTCTCGCTGGCACGCCATACCGCTGAGATTAAAAAAGATGATGGGCATCGTGTATGTTTCAAGAAGCGATGGCTCCGTCATTCGCGATTTACCAGGACGCCAGGAGACATCCTTATACCGTGCCCCGGCCGTCAGACATTTCATGGTTGACCAGATCAGCCATTTTCGCCGGGGACATAATTGGTGGGGTCTTTGATCGTAACAAATACATCAAGAAATTCGCCATCAATGCCCAGATTACGATTGCGGATAATGTAGTTGCTGGTCCGGTATGCGGACCACTGCTGGATGAGATCGTCAAAATCGGCACCATAATCGAAGGTCACCAGGCTGCGTCCATCCCCGATGGGGTTCCCGTGGTAGGAGGGATCCAGGAGATGTTCCACTACGCCATTATTCAGGCGAGCGCGACGCACGGACGCCGGCAGAGTTTTGTGTTTCGGTGCGGTAAAAATATGCATGCCGCCAGGGCGCAGCACGCGCATGATTTCCCGCATTGCAAGATCAGGATTAAACACATGTTCAAAAACATCTTGCGTGATGAAAACATCAAACGATTCGGATGCGATGGTCATGCGTTCAAGATTTTCACAGCGAAAACCCTCGCGATACTCGCCAAGGGGCACATCCTCAAAAAACTGTGAGGCACTGTAGCCGGGGCATTGTTTGAAAAAAAAGCCCATCGATGGCGAACTTTCGTGCATTGTCAGAGTCCGCCACGCCGGGCGAATAATGCTCAGTACTTCCACCAGTGCCCGTTGCCGCGGGATCGTGCGACAACGCTGACAGAAATAGTGATCGCGCAGCCACATCTGCTCGGCAACAAAGGTTGTGTCTTCCATGCAAATGTTGCAATATCCCGGATTGCTGAATAAAGCCATGCGTCGCCTCTGTTCCACATAAATCGGCCTTATTCTAGTTGTGAGTTCGGTTTAGGGACAGCACTAAAATAATTCGCTCAAGCGCGTCGGATGATCAATCCGGTGGTTGATCCAGTGTCGCCAACCAACCACCGGGTTATCACCACGGTGCTCTATTAGCAATCGCCGGCCGATTTACGGCGGGGCTTAAGCAGCATTCCCAAAGCGCCCAGGGCCAACAGCACCAGCGTTGCGGGTTCCGGCGTAGCCACTGCTGTTTGCATGGCGTCGGTGGCCATGAATCGCATACTGGTGGACGGCATGGAAGTCATGGTCAGCAAGGGTCCGGCGGCGGGGCCGGATCCCATCACGCTGCTGCCGAAGATATAACTGGTCTGGAACGTGGCGCTGGGGTCAGTGGTATATAGATACATATCAAATTGCAGGCTTAAGGTATTGCTGGAGTTTACCAGACTGGCAATACTGCCCAGATCGAAGGTGTTGTTGGACGTGGCCGCATCCGCCAGAGCCAACGTTCCGTAACCGTTATTAAGCAGCAGCGTATTGTTATTCTCCAGATTGGTGACCTGAATGATCACCGACCCGCTACCCGTGGAGGTCCCCCCTAGAAAACTCATGATGGCATCATGGGAGTTACTTAGGTTGACGTTATTGGTTACGATCGTCAGGGAACTGTGATACTCCGCATTACTGGTGGATGTGCCGGCGGAGATAAATGAAATCTGATTGTAATCCGCGACACTGCTGGCAGGTTGTGAGGTATTGGCTCCTCCGATATTCCAGTTCTGTGCCGCCTGGGGATTGGCCGCCAGGAGACTGGTGGCTTGGGCATTGGTGGGATCCTGCGTTAACAGCGTGGCAACATTCGCACCGGCCGCAGCGGAAATAGCCCGTGAAGCTTGTGCGGCATTGATATAGGATTCGGTATGCAGTTGGGTGCCGCTAACGGTAACGGGGAAATTGGATTGAATACTGGCGCTTTGTCCATTGTAGGTATCAGTCATGCTGGCTTGCGCGTTGATGGCCCCAGCACCGGCACCTTTGGCATACGCATCGGCCAGAGCCGCCGCAGAATTATATACACCGGCACCCCCATTACCCGGCGTGCCACCGACGGCCTGGGCGTAAGAGTTGACATAACCGCCGTTGAGATTGGCGGAGGCTTGGGCATTGGCCATTCCACCAGGCGCGTCACTTGAAATAGCGGCTGTACCTCCGCCATTGCCGCCTACGGCGTAACCAATAGCCGTCACTGCCGCGCCGGCGAGTGTGCTGCTCGAGGTGGCAGTGGCGCTGGCCCCTCCGCCGGCACCGCTGGCCGCGCCGTTTACACCAAGACCTCCCATACCGGCGATGGAATACGCCGCCACTCCGGAAGCACCCGTGTTATTAGTTCCGTTGGCTATGGAGGTTGCCGCGCCTCCGGCAGAAGCGGTACCCGGTGATGAGGCACCCAGCGTATTAAAGTATCCACCGGTACCACCGGAGGCGTAGGCTTCAATGCCCGCGTTGTTCACTGCCCCGCTGGTGATACTGCTGGTCAGCGAAGAATAACCGACTCCCGCTGCCCCGGCGGCACCAGTACCTGATCCTCCTCCGCCTGCGCCGCCCTCGGTAATTTGTATGAGTTCAGAATGTCCGGACGTGGTACCGGTAACAGCGTTAGTTAAACCCGAGCCTGCGCCATTGCCGCCGGTAACAATGCCGCCACCATGGGAAAAGCCTCCGCCGGCACCGCCGATCTGCGCACCTTCCACAAACACATATCCACCGTTGGAACTCGCGGTGACTGTCCCCAGCGAACCACTTCCACCATTGCCGCCAACACCGTTGCCATTGGAACCGGCAAACGTGCCGCCCGAACCACCATAGGAAATGCCGTACACTTGTGCCGCTCCGCTGCCAGCCGCTGTGGCGCTGGCCGAGGCCTGGGAGCTACCGCCCATTCCGCTATTGGCCGGCGGCGTGAAGACCGAGTCAAAGAAACCCCCGGCGCCACCCAGAGCCACCGCTGTGGCATAGGCACCATTGGCTCCCGAAGTCGTCGCTGTGGCATGGGTGCTGCTGGCACCGCCATTACCGCCGTTGGCAGCGGATACATTCGAGGGTCCATAACTGGCCGACCCCACACCCCCTTGAGAATAGCCGGTGGCGGTGGCTTTGCCGACGCTATTGCTGGCACTGGAATCGCTTACTGCTGATGCGCCTGTGTTACTGGCATCGATGCCGGCGCTGCCCCCCAACGATACGGTGTAGGAGCCCGCGCTGGGCAAAAAACTGCCCGTGGCTCCATCGGTTGCTGTGGCATGGGCGTAACCGCCTGCGCCCGAATTGTAGCCACCGCCGCCAAAGGCGTTCGCCGTGTGGTTGGCATCGGCCGGTGCGTTGGCAACCGCAATGGCCTGGCCACCGACGGTGCTGCTGCCGGTGCCATTGGCACCACTCACTGTGATGGTATTAGCAACCGTCAAACGCGATGGAGAACCAACAACAATGATTCCCGCAGCCGCCAATATCAGGAACACAGAGCTGGCTTTACGACGTCGAGATGAAGAAAATGCCGGCGCGCACGTATACATGATGACCCCACTAAGTTAGACAGACCTCAGCGTAATCGAATCCGGCACCGAAGGTGCCTGTCAAACGCAATAAACGTTGAGTCCTCTGTCGTCATCGTAGGCCTCTGCCAAGCAAAGGTCAAAAAAAGGCCAAAACAAATCTTACGGATTTGACCAGACCCATCCTCCACGGGTATAATGTGGTCAGTTGCCGTAAGGCACTATGATGGGGCCAATGGGAAAATTACTAATTCTTAAA
>JAJZGH010000252.1 GCA_021798635.1 Planctomycetota bacterium
GCTGGGAAAAAGAATATCTTCAGTACCTAAGCCCGCAATGGCTGAAGATGATGAGCTTTGACGTGGTGGAAGCCCGGCGGCTCAACATGGGCGTAGACATGACGCAAGGCACCGGCTGGAATATGGGTGGGCCGGGAATTGTGGGGGATTACGCATCATTATTTGCCAAAGCCATCGCCTTTGAAGCCCCGGCGGATGCGGGAACGGCATGGCATGTGGATCTGCCGCGGGAAAAAATTCTTCACCTGCGGGCGTTCAGCCGAACCGGCCAGAGCAAGGATATCAAGCCGAGCCAGATCGGTTCTGATGGCACGGTCAACTGGCAACGCCCCGCCGGCGCATGGATGCTGGTGGCGCTGGTGGGCCACCCCGGTGCGCACGTGAAACGGGCCGCACCGGGCGGTTGGGGCATGATGCTTAATACGGTTTACCCCCCTGCCATGGCGTTTTATCTGGAGCGCTTCACCAAAGCATTTGCCACACCCGGTGTGCAGATACCGCAAACAATGTTTCATGATTCTTATGAATACATGACCAATGTGCCGGGCGGTTACGGAGAGTGGTCCGCGGATTTCTTCGACAGTTTCAAAAAGCTGCGGAAGTATTCTCTGGAAGATCAACTGCCGGCTCTGGCGGGCCATGGCGACGGCGAAACTGTTGCGCGGGTGAAGTCAGATTATCGGGAAACGGTTTCTGACGTCATGGTCGATGAGGTATTTTCCCAGTGGACGCACTGGTGCCATCAGCATGGAATGCTCAATCATAATCAGGCGCACGGCTCGCCGACGAATCTGCTTGATTTTTATGCTGTCGCGGATATGCCCGAGCCGGAAAATAATTTTGGCACCCCCGACACTGTCGGCCATTGTGACCCGTTGATTGCCAAGTTTGCTTCATCCGCCGCCCATGTACCGGGCAAGCGTTGGGTTTCATCGGAAACGGGCACGTGGCTGGCGGAGCATTTTAAGGTCACGCTGGCTGATATGAAAAAGCTGGTGGATCAGTTTTTTGTCGGCGGGGTGAATCATCTGTTTTATCACGGCACGTGCTTTTCCCGTGATGACGCCGCGTGGCCGGGATGGCTGTTTTATGCATCCACGGATATGAATCCGCGCATGAGTATCTGGCATGATGTGCCGACGCTGAACAACTATATCGCCCGCAGCCAAAGCATTTTGCAGGAGGGCCGGCCGGACAGTGACGTGCTGCTGTACTGGCCTATTTATGACCAATGGCACAACCCTGAAGGCCTGGGCCAGTATCAGACCATGACCAATTTCAATGACTGGTTTTACGGCCATGCCATCGGCCGCACCGCACAGGTTTTGTGGCATCGCGGCATCGGCTTTGATTATGTTTCTGATAAGTTCCTCCAGCACGCGACCGTTGCCAATGGACGCATCAACACACCGGGCTGCAGCTATCAGGCGATTGTCATACCCACCGCCAAATATATGCCGCCGAAGACTCTCGAAAAACTCATCGCGTTGGCTGCCGCCGGCGGGAAGGTGATTTTTGAAAATAGTATTCCCATTGAGCCGCCGGGATTGACCGACTTACCGGCTCGGCAAGCCCACATGCGCACGCTGGCCGGTAGTCTACATCTGACCACTGCGGCACCTCATGCCCAAGCCAAACTGGAATCCGCCAAGATCGGGCAGGGAACTATTTTTGTGGGATCGCTGGTGCCAACGCTGGCCGGTGCCGAAATTTCCGGTGAAACGCTGACCGCACACGCCGGACTTATGTACATCCGTCGAAGCTATCAGGGCGGCCGGCATTATTTTCTGGCCTATCAGGGAAAAACCCGGCTTGATACCCGCATCACGCTGGCCACACCGGCCAAGGCTGTGGTGCTGATGGATCCCATGACGGGCCATTGTGCACCAGCCAGGATAACGCGCGATGCGCAGGGCCGACCGTCGCTGAACATTTCTATGCAAAGCGATACATCGCTGATACTGCGCACCTTGGACACGCCGCTCAAAGCTGGTAAAACCTGGACGTTTTACAATACTGCCGCCCAACCGCAACGCCTTACCGGCATCTGGGATGTTGCCTTTATTGAGGGCGGCCCGACCTTACCGCGCGGCTATGAAATCACCGAGCCGGCCTCCTGGACCCGCCATGCTGATCCCGCAGCGCAGAACTTCTCCGGCACAGCGCGTTATACGATTACCTTCAACGCCCCCAGCGGCACCGGGCCGTGGGTGTTGAATCTGGGAAAAGTCTGCAACACCGCGCGCGTGCGGCTGAATTCCGAAAATCTCGGCGTTTTGATTCAGGCACCGTATGAGCTGGTGATTCACAGCTTGAAACCGACGGACAATGTTCTGGAGGTTGAAGTTACCAACCTGCCGGCCAATCGCATCCGGTATATGGACCGCAAGCGTATCGCGTGGAAGATATTCCGCGACGCCAATTTCGTGAATATCGACTACCGCCCATTTAACGCGGCCCATTGGCCGATTATGGACTCCGGCCTCTTAGGACCGGTGACGCTGTCATCCGTCGGTTGACCCAGCTACTGCGCCCCAGGTGCGTCAGGCTCCGGCCCGATGCAACACTACCGCGTGGCCGTCATAATGCACAATCTGATCCGGTTGGGCCGGTTCAATGCCCACACCATGATCAGGGCTGACAAACACAATGCGGAACGTGCGATGATTAAGCATGTCCGGGAACGATCCCTGGCGTTGGCCAATGGTCAGTTTTCCGGCTTTATCGTCCCAGGTAAACGCGATGGTGGCGTAGGTGCCCTTTTCATAATCGTAGGAATCGCCTTCATCTTCATACAGCGTGAATTCACCGTTGGCACCGTCGTAGACGCGCAATTCAATCGGATCAGCCGGTTCCTGAGCATTCTGCACCGACGGCCCAAATGGAATAATGGATCCCGCGCGGATGTACAGTGGCAACGAATCCAGAGCTGCCGGAGCTTCCACGCTTTGGCCGCCCTGCAATTTACGGCCGGTCCAGAAATCAAACCAGTGTGTCGATTCCGGCAGATATACCTGGCGTGAAGCCGCCCCGGCTTTGGTGACGGGGTTGACCAAAACCGCCGGGCCGAACATGAATTGATCCGGTACGTCATAGACTTTGGAATCGGTGCGGAAATCCATCACCAAACCACGCAACATGGTGTAACCCTGATTGGTTACCATCCATGCCACGGAATAAATGTAAGGCAGGAGGTGGTAGCGCAGGCGGTCAAACTTTTCCAGTATGGCCATTGCCGGCGGCCCGAACCGCCACATCTCCTTCGGATAATTGCAGCCATGCACCCGGAACATCGGACAGAATGCCCCGAACTGGAACCAGCGGATAAAGCATTCACGATACGCGGGATCCTGGGGATTGCCGCTTAAATAGCCGCCAATATCGGTATTCCAATACGGGATGCCGCTTAAGCAGAAATTAATGCCCGCGGGAATCTGCAAAGCCAGCGTCGCCAAATTTCCGGCCACATCACCGGACCATGTAATGGCCGAATGGCGCTGCTGCCCGGCCCACGCGGAACGGGTTAAAATCATGACACGCTTAACATCGGTGGTGCTGCGCTGCCCGTTGTAGACCGAGCCGGTGTGCATGAGCGGGTAGGCGTTATAAACAAACGCTCCCCAGCCTGCGTGAGTTTTAACGTTAGCAAATTCGCCCCATTTTCCACCGAGTTCCGGCTCACTGGCATCGAGCCACCAGGCGTCAACGCCTTTGGAAAACAAGTCTTTATTGAGCACGGACCAGTAAAGTTTCCGCGCTACAGGATTAAAGGCGTCATAATACGCGGTGGCGGGATTCCACATTTTGTTGTCCCCGCCGGTCATGGGATATAACGCCCCCGCCTGCTTGAGAAGATTATAATTGCTGGAGCCCGGAGCAAACTTCGCCCAGACTGAAATCATAAAGTGCAGCTTCTCGTGATGCAGTTGGTTGATCATTTCTGTGGGCCGCGGATAGCGCAGCGAATCCAGGATGTTGGAACCCCATGGGTGCGGGTACCAGTAAAACCAGTCCTGCACGATGCCGTCAATGGGAATTTTTAAGGAACGATATTCACTGGCGACACCCAGCACCTGCAATTGATTTTCATACCGATTTTTGCTTTGCCAATACCCCCACACCCACCGCCCCATCATCGGAGCAGCACCGCTTAAATTCCGCCATTGGGCCATGGCGACATCCAGGTCCGGACCGTACATGACATAATAATCAACGACCGAACCCACATGTGAATGCCAGTTCAAAACATTCGGTTCTTTACCGGCCCCTACTTTGACCACGGTCATGGCCGGATTATCCCAGAACAGGCCATAGCCCATGCTGGACATCATGAATGGAATGCCGATGTGTGTCGGGTTGCGCTGGGCCAGATGGACAATTTCTCCCCGGTTATTGGCTACACCGCGCGGATGTTCGCCCAACCCGAAGATGGCCTCATCCGGCTGAAGGACAAATTTCTGGCGGACACGGTAGGTGGCGACATCCTTAAACTTCACCGGCAACATGCTTCGTCCGCCGCTGCTTTCCGCCAGAAACACTTTTCCCTGATCGTCAAGAAATTCAACCACACCAGTAGAGCGGTCGATGCGGGCGGAAATATGTTGTGCTGAAACGACCACGTGGGTCGCAGTTTTGTGCAGTTGCCAGGTAGTTTTAACCGGGCCGTGAATCACCGCCAGACTTTCATGCTGCGGGTTATCACCGGCGGCCGAGAAAAGAATGCGAATGACCCGATCCGAATAGACCATCACGCGCATGGAGCCGGTGGCCAATGTCAGCAGCACGCCATGAGCTTCCTGCCTGATGGCCGTAACTTTTGAAGTACCGTTGACCGCGCCCCGTTTGGTCGCCGTTGCCACCGATGCCCCAGCCACCAGAGCCGAAGTCACCGCCGCCGCCTTGAGAAAACCGCGGCGATGCGTGGTAAGGGCCAGATGTTCCATTTCGCTCATGATAAAAACTCCAATTAAGAGCGCGTCGGAATCTTACACGATAATTCGCAACTGGGAAACCAATTGCAGATGACGGGCAAACAATGGGACTTGCTTTCCCCCTGCCGCTGCGCCTATGCTAATGAATGTGTGGCCTCAAGGATCGGTCAACAAAGGAGTTTATCCCGTGCCAATTTACGAATTTGAATGCAAAGATTGTGGTAAAACGTTTGACCATCTGGCACCCACCATGCAGGCCACGAATCAAAAAGCGATGTGCCCGCAATGCCAGTCGAAGAATACGATTCGTAAAGTTTCCGTTTTCGCGGTGGCCAATGCTCAACCCGCCGGTGCGGCGATGCCCGGCGGGGCGGGCGGTTGCTGCTGCGGGGCCGGCGGGTGCGGCTCGCACAATTGAAGCAGGAATATTTTTTGAACTCTGAAGCGGCTCATGCCCGTTGCATGAGGTGTTCACTTTCAGTGGGTTAGCTTTTTTATTCTTTCCTATTTCAGGGGGCACTCATGTCGGTAAATCTTACCGGTAAAAAAATTCTCATGTTTGTTGAAAACATATATGAGGATCTGGAACTCTGGTATCCCAAACTCCGACTCGAAGAAGCGGGCATGACCGTTGTGCTGGCGGGACCCAAGTCCGGGGCCACGTATAGCGGTAAGCACGGGTATCCTGCGGTTTCAGACACCGCCATTGATCAAGTGGACGGTGCGGATTTTATCGGCGTGGTTTGCGTGGGCGGTTTTGCACCGGATCAATTGCGCCGCGATCCGAAGGTGAAATCCCTGGTGGCTCATTTTGCCAATAAGGGACAACTGGTTGCCGCCATCTGCCATGGAGGCTGGGTTCCCGCTTCCGCCGGAATTTACCGGGGCGTTCGCGTGACCAGCTCGCGGGGAATTAAAGATGATCTGGAAAATGCCGGTTGCATTTGGATTGATGCACCGGCGGTCGTGGACCGGCATTTTGTTTCCAGCCGCAAGCCGGAGGATCTGCCGGCTTTCTGCAAATCCATTTTGCAGGTACTGACGGCTAACGTCTGATAATCCAGCACACGCCGTATTTTCCGCAATTGGCTGCGCCAAATTCTCAAGCATGAAAAACGGGGGAAAAATCTCTGTCGCTTTTCTTTAGGCCCCGCGTTGCGTAAGATAATGTAGTGTTATTTAGGAGTCTGACAAGATGACAATTGCATTAACGGAAACAGCGGCCAAAGAAATTAAAAATATTATCAAGGATCAAGGGCTTTCCGAGCAGGCCGCCTTGCGCGTGGGCGTAAAGGGCGGCGGCTGCTCCGGCTTCAGCTATGTACTGGATCTGACGGAAGATTCCGGGGAAACCGATGAAGTCATGGAATCTCAAGGCATTCGACTGGTCGCTGATCGAAAAAGCTATCTGTATCTCAACGGCACGGAAATAGACTTTAAAGATGAAGTCATGGGCCGGGGATTTGTGTTTAAGAATCCCAACGCCACGCATACCTGCGGTTGCGGCTCATCGTTTAGCGCGTAAGCAGCGGTATCCCAAAAATTTCACGGCCTGTTCTGCATGCGAAATCCTTACCACCGGTAAAGCCGGCGGTTTTGTGGGGTTTCGCGCCAATCTATCTGGCTTCTTGGCGAAGCATCGCGTCAGAGCACCATGGTGATAACCCGGTGGTTGGTTCGCAGCACTGGATCAACCACCGGATTATCATCCGGTGCTCGGCAAGCTGCGGTAACGATGGGGTGATTTTTAGCGTATTCGCGGAGCTTCGCGTCATAGAGCACCGTGGTGATAACCCGGTGGTTGGTTCGCGGCATTGGATCAACCACCGGATTATCATCCGGTGCTCGGCAAGCTGCGGTAACGATGGGGTGATTTTTAGCGTATTCGCGGAGCTTCGCGTCATAGAGCACCGTGGTGATAACCCGGTGGTTGGTTCGCGGC
>JAJZGH010000253.1 GCA_021798635.1 Planctomycetota bacterium
AACCAAAGGTAATCTGACTTCAGGTGAGCAGCGGATGTTGCTGTCGGCCCTGACCGATTTACGCATGACGTATGTCAATGTGTTAAAGAATCCGAAGAAATAGGATGTTCATTTACAACTACTCTCAATGTGTTTGGCTGGAACGTAACGGGATTGAACCGCGGATTACGCGGATAGACTTCTATATCCGCAATGTCCCGATAATATCCTGCAGCCGGTTATGGCCTTTTTGCCGCAGATAATCCCGCAGGCCGTCACAAATCCTATTGGGGATCGCGGGGTCGATAAACAGGGCCGTCCCCACGGCCAGGCCCGTCGCACCCGCCAGCAGAAATTCCGCCGCATCCTGCCAGGTTTGAATGCCGCCCATGCCGATGATCGGGATCGCGTGGGCTTTGGCCACCTGCGTATAGACGCGATGCACCATAAACACCGCAATGGGTTTGATCGCAGGACCGCTTAAGCCGCCGGTGCCATTGGCCAGCATGGGCCGGCCTTTTTCAATATCGATAACCATCGCCGTGAAGGTGTTGATCAAAGATAAGCAATCCGCACCGGCTTCCACAGCGGCGCGGGCGGTGACGGCCACATCGGCAACATTGGGTGAAAGCTTTACAATTAAGGTGGTGCGCTTCACCCGTTTGCGCACGGCGGCTACCAGTTCCGCCAATCGCACCGGATCAGTTCCAAAACTCAGACCGTTTTTTACATTGGGACAACTTACATTGAGTTCAATGCCCTGCACGACCGGTAATTCCTGATCCAGTCGTTCTGCAACATCGGCGTAATCTTCCATGCACCAGCCTGGAACATTTACAATGACGGGTATGCCCATTTTTTCCAGGATGGGTATTTTTTCACTGATGAACCGCTCCAACCCGATATTGGCCAGGCCAATGGCATTAAGCATGCCCGCCCGTGTTTCAATGACGCGGTAACTTTCATTGCCCTTGCGCGGCGCTTTGCTGATGGATTTCGTGACAAATGCACCAAATTTTGATAAATCGGCAAAGTCAGCATATTCGTCGGCATAGCCGCAGGTACCCGAAGCCGTCATCATCGGATTGGCCAGGTGCATTTTGCCGATTTGCACCGATAAATCCGGCTCAACAGAGGCTCGCGTATTTGGAGTCAAATTATTCATGCCGAAAGTGTCGCAAGGATTGTCGGCAACGTCAAATGCGCGATCCGATGGCCGGTGCAGACAATTCAAAATAAACTGTAAAAAAGACCGCGGATAACGCGGATTACGCGGATAAACACCGGGCTTCCGTGCTCCGATACTTCCATACGCGTTTGGCACAGCGCTATTTGATAATTGCCATGGCAACCAGAACTACTTCAATACCGCAACGACTCCAAACCCATCCCATTGGTATCCGCGTTATCCGCGCAATCCGCGGTTCTCTCCTGTTGTGATCGCAGGTAAAATAATCGCCCCCGTGCCCCGTCACAGCAAGAAATTGGGGTATGCAGCGAGGTCGTGTGGCAGGGGGCGCTGTGGTTTGACGGGGTCCTCACCCTAAAATCTTGGTGTGGCTGAGCGCTAGCGCCGCTATTTTGCCCCCGGCGACTCCGCCGTCATGTCATGTAACGCGGCAGCAGCAAGTCACGGAGCGGCCCTTGGCGTCGGATAGTAAGGGCAGTAAAATGCGGACCCTCGTGGGCCGCCGCTTGCGTCCGCTGTCGGTTGGCCGACTGATAAGGTAAAATGGTGAAAAAGAGATAGCCGTCCGGAATGGCTCCACGATCGCCGGCCCGCTGTGATCAGCACCGAAAAACTGGATTCAGGAGACAGCTATGTGCCGGGATCGTAAATTGATTCTGCTTTTTTTGCGCGCCGCAATCGGAGGTGAATGATTGCGTCACGGATTGCCAATCCACTGCTCTCGCTGGGTTCTCCGATTGCCGGACTGGCGAACATTTCGCGGAATTTCTGGGAGGATGTTCTTCCGAGTCCATTGGACTCAACGACGACAATGGAGGTGCAATGATGGGAAGGTTGGTTGACCGCAAAAGTCTGGTGTCAACGCTGTTCATGGGTGCCAGGAAATTGCTCGGATTGGCCTTCGTGCTGGGAGGGCTGGTCTCACTGCTGGTGTACGAGTTCGGCGGTGGTCAATCCATTTGGGGCATTGATGGTTATTCCCTTCCCAATTGGCAGGTAGATTTGAGATTCACGCTTATGTTCTGGCCGATAGGGGTTCCGATTTGTCTGGCTATATTTTGTTTGGCCGTCGGCGGTTTCTGGTCGGTACTTTTTGGCAGGGCGTGGCTTATCTGCGCACTGCGAGCTATTTCCGTTCCGTTGGGGTGCTATGTGGCATGGGGTCTGACCAATGAATTACAAACCGGAAATCCCTTTGACTATTGGGGAGCGTTCGTGATGTCGGCGTTTGTGCTGTCCCCCTGGATCATCCCCATCCGGCGGCGGAAATTACACCAAGCCGCCGCCATCCCTGCACCAAACACCGGAGGCGCATCGTCATGATGCTCACCCGTCTGCCGATGGTGTTTCCCCATGGGGTTATGCTTCTCCGGGCCATTATTGGCCCTACTCGGTCGCGAGGGCGTATGGGTATCGCAGACCTCCTGTCTGATTTGTCGTTTTTCCGATGCAGGCAAGATGCCTGCGGTACAATGGGTTCCGTATTGCGAATATCCGTCGAGAAGCGGTAAAGCGTTACGCTAATTCGGCCCTGTCCGGAGAATTGACGCGCTCCGATAATCGCCCAGGAGCCTGTCCGAGTAATCGTCCTAATCCCGGCTATTGCTCCAACAGGATCCTGTGCGGCGAAATTGATGAAAACCCTTGGGGGGCGTGGCAACGTATACAATAGAAGACCGGATTTTCGGAAGGAGATTTGCGGCGAATGGAATCCCGCTTAGCCAATACAGTAACAGGGGCAGGCAGTGAGGCGCTGGCACTTGTGCCGACGACACCGACGGAGGCTTTGCGCCTGTATGGAACGTGGTTGCGAGCCGTTGCGGTGGCCCGGCTCAAAACGACACAGGGCGCGGATGATGTGATGCAGGAAGTGGCGGCCGCGGCTGTCAAGAATTGGTCTACCCTGCATTCGCAGAGCAACGCCAAGCCGTGGTTGTATCGTCTGACGGTGCGGGCGGCCCTGATGCACCGGCGATCTTTGGGTAGAGCACGCAAGCGAATTGCCCAGGCGTCGGAAGTGGCGGTGATGCGGTCGGACGCTTCCCGGCCGCCTGATCCGCTGGAAGTGCTGTTAAGTTCGGAACGTGCCGCGATGCTCCGGCAGGCGATGGCCCGATTGCCATCACGGGATACGGAAATGCTGATGATGAAACATGTAGATGATTGCAGTTATAAGGAAATCGCCGCCCGCATGGGTGTAACGCCCGCCGTTGTGGAAATGCGGCTCTTTCGGGCGCGCCAGAAATTGCGACAGCTTCTTGCGGCTCAAAAAGTAGATTGAAAAGGTAGATTGAAATGGATGGATCTTCTTCTAACTGTGCAGAGACGGAGTAATAAACAAAATGGCACTTTTTTTCTCACACGCTGATGACGCCTCCGGCCCTTTGGGGCGGGTAACCGGGCCGCAGGATTCGGACTTGGCTATGGATATGCTGGTTGATGATGAACTGCCCGAGGATCGGCGGCGAGCCTTGCTTGAATCCATTGAACGCAATCCCGGAGCCTGGCGCACCTTATCGCTCCACTTTTTAGCCCGGCAGGTGGAACGCCGCGCAGTGCGGGATATGCTTACTGCCCGACCAGCGGCCCGGCCTGCGACCATTTACCGCATTGATTGGCTGCGCGTGGCCGCACTGGTAATGATAACCGCCGGGATTTTTGGAGCCGGCGGCTTGTATCTTGGCCGGGGCGGCCAGGGAATGCTGCAAACAGGACCGGCGGGCGGGAGTAATCCGCAGGTTGCGGTGGCACCATCCACCCCGCAGGTGCCGCAAGGCTCAATTCAATATATTACACCGGGACTTCCGCCGGGCTTTGGCACGCAGGAATCGCCGTCGTTCAGTCCGTCGTATAACCCGTCGAATGTTCGCACCACAGCTTACTCCGAGGCGAACCATATTGTGCTGGTGCCGGAAGGCCCCAATAATGTGATGGCTTATCCGGTGGTACCGGTGAATGGTAAGAAACAAACCATATATTAACGGCTATAAATAGTGAAAATGTTATGGTTAATGGCCCAACATTAAAACTTCTTGTCACCATCGCGATGGCATCCGGCTTCGCGACAGTAAGATGCGGTAATGCCGCGCGTGCGGCCGCCGGGGATACCTCCACCACGGCGGCCGCCGTTTCGGCGATAAGTTCCGTTTCCCCACCGGCGGCCCAAGCTCCGCGCTGGCTGGGCGTGGCGATGGAAAAAATTCCCCCGGTCTTCAGCCATTTATTGGGGCTTAAACCGCAACAGGGTCTTATGGTTCTGCAGGTGATTCCCAACAGTCCGGCGTTTAAGGCCGGTATGCAACCCGGTGATCTGCTTATTACCCTCAATGGTCGGGCGCTGGAGAATCCCTTTGAACTAATCCGTGCGGAAAATCGACCCGGCCCCACGGCACCGTCGCTGAATATCACGCTGATTCGCGCCGGTGTACGGAAAGCTGTCACGCTTACACCGGTCAATCGTCCGCATCATCTGGTATTTTTTTTCACGCGGCGTCTGGGGCCTGTCGGTGCGTTGCCGCCAGGCACCGGATCGCCTGATAATATTCAGGCCACCAGCGTTATGACGGTCGGGCCGGGCGTAAAACTCCACATCCCTGCCGCCGCGATACCGCGTGCGGGTATGCTGGGTCATCCCGACTTATTTACGCTGCGGCAATTTATCGGCCCACGCGGCGGAAGGCATCTGCAAATTTTATGGCGCTCGCAGGCCTACAACATTCAGCCCAACCGTCTGGATCGGCTGCCTCCCCCGGTCCAGGCGGTGGCGCGGCTGATTTTACAAACTCACAGCCAATCCATAACGCCCGCCCCCTCACGGTACGTGCTGATCCAGCAACGCCTGACCGAAATAAAAGCGATGATCCATAAGTTACAATCACAGGAAAAATCTCTGCAAGCCCAGGCGGCGAATTGTGCGCCTCACGGTGCATCCAATTAGCCGTTCTGCGGCATTTGCCCCGCTTGGAGCTGTCGGCGGGTATCGTCGGATTCGAAATACTGAAATTAGAATGTCATCGCGATTTACCAGACAAAACCGCGGCGCGAAGTTGTGATCCAACATACGCGCCGCAGCTCTGAAAATAATGGGGTAATGCGATTGCTTGACCGTCAACCGCTTGCCGTTTTGCGCGACCAACGGTTGTTTAACCGGCTTGGACTGCGTAGAAAAAGCAACATTCCAAGAGCACCGGCCAATCCAAGCGACCACCCCGTCGGTTCGGGGACAACATCTTTATCACTGAGGAACGTATAGGTGGCACCTCCGGGCGACGTGTAGGTGCCATTTTCCGCGACACTGGGGAAATTGACCAGATCGGTGTTCGCCGGAACGGCGAGAACATCCCACGGGCTGTCCGGCTTGACGACGCTCGGGTCCTCCTGCCCATCTTCCGGGTAGGTCATTGAGAAGACCGAAAAGGTGTCGCCAAAGTTTGTGCCCAAGGCGGATGGATAAATTCGGAGCATATCAGATATCGTTGGCAAGACACCGGTGGGATTTAGCCAGTAGATATCACCGGCTTGGAGGAAAACTCCACCGGTTGAATATTCCGGCACTCCGTCGGGCCCTGCGTTCACGGCGATGGACGGTGAAAAGGGGCCGGTTGTTCCTTCGGTGATCGTCATGGAACTGTTTGATCCCTTTTCGATGACTGTTAAATTAAAGGGTGTCGCCGCCTGTTGAGGATTACCGACGGGTAATGGTGCCCCCATGGCGGAGGAATGCAGCCCAAGGATCGCTATTCCAATGGCAAAAAAAGTCGATTTCATAAATGGTTCTCCTGAAGAAAAGTCCATTCCTCGCGGCCCGGGGTACAACCCCGGGCAGATGCGCGGGAGTTTCTTATGAATTCCGACGGGTGCCGGGCAAGTCCGAAATGGACTGCCTCGCTCTGTCACGCGTCCTGAATTTACCGGTTGTTACATGCGTCACCTACCCGGTTGCAGCAAAGCAACCGCTGATTCCAGACCGCGCCATGTCGGCAGGTAGCACTCTATTCCGGCTCGGCGCGACAGAAGCTCCAGATCAGGCCGGTTCGGCGCGCCGACGGCAATTACCTGGACTTCCGAGGCCATCCGCCTGAAGTTCGCCGCCAGCGTGAGCCACATATCCGTATGTTCGGCCAGGTCCACTACGACGACCCGCGCTCGGTGTCTCTGGATTTCCCGCATAATCGCCTCTTCCGGCACAGCGGTCAGAATGCACCACAACCAATCCGGCGAATTTTCTACCTGTAAGTCGCCGGTGGTGATGGCGATGATCGGATAATGTTGAACCATAGACATATAGACATCTCATCTTGCGCCGCACGGGAAATTCCGTGTGCATTGAACCTTGTAAAAGCAACATCCGTGCCGGAGTCAAAAAGTGGGAAGAACATACTTGTAAATGGTTTAATTCCAATGACTTGCGGATTATTATAACGGCCGATACGGCAGGGGGTCAGAGCGCCGGGAATGCTCCACAATGGCACCGATGGCAACCGGATGCGATGGGCTTTGCCGCACTGTATCTGCATAGGCGCGAAGTTGATACCACTTTGGCAACTTTGAGCCGAAATGGCTCATGGGTGTGTTCAATGGCGCAGGCCGTAGCGCTGCGCGAGGCGGCAAAGGCGGCGGCGTTCGATATGCAAAAGCGCTGCGGCGCGGCTCACCTGACCTTGGGTTTCACTCAGGGCCAATTGCACCAGTTCTCTCTGC
>JAJZGH010000254.1 GCA_021798635.1 Planctomycetota bacterium
TTCAGCCCCGCCGGGACCGCCACCCAAGGCAAGTAACGCCAGGGGCATGTCGCGCCGCGTATGATTAGCCCAATGCGGACGCGTTGGGCTGAAATCGGGACTGGTCTGATTGCACGATGAACTTTTTTTCGGCACGATTGACGCGGCGGGTGTGGTGTTGGAGCACGGATAATTTCCGGGGCGGCCCTGCCGCGG
Organism: Planctomycetota bacterium; assembly: GCA_021798635.1. Next base: position 196 of record JAJZGH010000254.1, read on the forward strand.
GATGAATTTGTCGGGAATAGTTGGCGCTTTTGGATATTGCGTTTTACATCTCATTGGCAGGTTCTTATATTACAAGTTGGCAGAATTGTTGTAGCTTCTGTGGAAACGGCTCAGGGCCGGCCGGAAGCGCAGGTCTGCATGACCATCAGGACGCATGTGTCCTGCCAGGAGAAAAACGGATGTCCGATGAATCCAAGTGTCCCTTCCATTCAACCAGTCGCAGCTCTACAGCCAATCACGATTGGTGGCCCAACCAACTGAATCTCAAACCGCTGCACCAGAACTCAAGCCTTTCCAATCCTATGGATGCGGACTTTGACTATGCAAAAGAGTTTAAGAGCCTGGACCTTGCCGCAGTGCAAAAGGATCTTCGGGCATTGATGACCGATTCGCAGGATTGGTGGCCGGCGGATTTTGGTCATTACGGGCCGTTGTTTATCCGTCTGGCCTGGCATGCTGCCGGCACCTATCGCATTGGTGATGGTCGGGGCGGGGCGGGTTCGGGGCAACAGCGCTTCGCGCCGCTGAACAGTTGGCCGGACAACGTCAATCTGGACAAAGGACGTCGCCTGCTCTGGCCGATCAAGCAGAAGTACGGGCGCAAGCTATCCTGGGCGGACTTGAATATTCTGGCGGGCAACGTCGCTTTGGAATCGATGGGCTTCAAGACCTTCGGTTTCGGCGGCGGCCGTAAAGACGTCTGGGAGCCGGATGAATCTGTGAATTGGGGATCAGAAAAGAAGTGGCTGGCCGATGAACGCTACAGCGGTGAACGGCAATTGGCCGGCCCGTTGGCAGCGGTACAAATGGGACTGATTTATGTAAACCCGGAAGGCCCCAACGGCAATCCGGATCCCATCGCGGCCGCACGGGACATCCGTGAAACTTTCGCGCGCATGGCCATGAATGATGAAGAGACCGTAGCCCTGATTGCCGGCGGCCATACGTTTGGTAAATCCCACGGTGCCGGGCCGGTTTCGCATGTGGGACCTGAGCCGGAGGCTGCCGACATTCAACAGCAGGGTTTTGGCTGGAACAACACCTTTGGCACGGGCAAGGGTGGCGACACCATCGGCGGCGGCCCGGAAGTTACCTGGACCAGCACGCCTACAAAATGGAGCAATAACTTTTTTGAGAATCTCTTCGGATTTGATTGGGAACTTACCCGCAGCCCGGCTGGTGCGCAGCAATGGAAAGCCAAAAACGCCGCCGGGGCCGGCAGCATTCCTGACGCCCATGATCCATCCAAGCGCCATGGTCCGACCATGTTAACAACCGATCTGTCATTACGATTTGACCCGGCTTACGAAAAGATATCGCGGCGATTCCTTGAACATCCCGACCAGTTCGCTGATGCCTTCGCCCGTGCGTGGTTCAAGCTCACCCACCGTGACATGGGTCCGCGCGTGCGCTATCTGGGGACGCTTGTGCCCAGGGAAGAGCTGATCTGGCAGGACCCGATTCCGGCTGTGAATCATCCGTTGATTGGCGAAGCGGATATTGCGGTATTGAAGGGCACAATTCTCGCATCAGGGCTGCCAATTTCACAGTTGGTGTCCACGGCATGGGCGGCGGCGTGTACGTTCCGCGGTTCGGATAAGCGCGGCGGAGCCAACGGCGCTCGCATCCGCCTGGCCCCGCAGAATAATTGGCCGGTCAATCGGCCGCAGCAACTGGCCGCGGTGCTGAAAATCCTCGAGAATATCGGGCAAGCCTTTAACGGTGCCCGACGGGACGGCAAAAAAGTTTCGCAGGCGGATTTAATTGTCCTGGCCGGTTGCGTCGGCGTTGAACAGGCGGCAAAAAAGGCGGGTTATAACGTGACTGTCCCCTTTACGCCGGGCCGCATGGACGCCTTGCCTGCGCAGACCGATGCCCATTCCTTTGCCGTTCTGGAACCGCTTTCTGACGGGTTCCGTAATTATGTCAAAACCCCGTCCGGCATACCGCCTGAAGCACTGCTGATTGATCAGGCCCACTTGCTGACCCTGACGGCACCTGAGATGACGGTGCTGCTTGGCGGCATGAGAGTGTTAAACACCAACGTGGGCCAAGCACCGCATGGCGTACTGACCCAACGCCCGGAAACGCTGACCAATGACTTTTTCGTGAACCTGCTGACCATGGACACGCAATGGAAAGCACTCTCGGAAAACAATGATCTATTTGCGGGCCTTGATCGCAAAACCGGGCAACAGAAGTGGACCGCAACGCGCGTGGACCTGATCTTCGGCTCGCATTCCCAACTGCGCGCCATGGCTGAAGTTTACGCCACCGCCGATTCCCAGCAAAAGTTCATCCGCGACTTTATCGCCGCCTGGAACAAAGTGATGAACCTGGATCGCTTTGATCTGGCCTGAAGCGAAACCGGGACGCAGTTGGTTTTTTCAACGTAGGCCTCCGTGTTAAGCCTGCCTGGTGCCTCATTCCGTTTGAGATTACAGGCCAGAATCCAACTCCCTGGCTTATGCCCTGCGATTCAAAGGGATTGAATTATTAGCCCGACGCGGAAGCGTCGTGGTTGGGTGCGGAATGTGGTCATGGCGAAAGTTTGCACCCTGGCTCGGCACGCCCTTTGCCAATCGCGACGACCCGAGCCGCGTCGTGTTATAAAATTCCGTTTCCGCCACCAACTCAACGCTGCCGCATTGAGCTAACAGAACCCCTTGGGATCCTGCGCGTTCGCGTTCGACTTTTCAAGTTCCCGATGGGCCGTACATGCACGCGTGATTGTTCCGGTAGCGCCTGCCGTAAATTGAGTTGGGTATTTCAGGATGCAAATACCGTGACACATGGTGGCGCGTTATCTGTGTACGTTCATTCTTTATTTCCCCGCCGATTTAATCATTATCGACAACGCCGGGTGGCCCAAAACATAGGCCTCATACGGCGGGTATTTCGGAAGCCAGCCCGCAGGCGTACTGTCGTCTGATTGTCGTGACTGATACCATTTTTTACCCACCTTGGCCGACCGCAGTGTGATGATCTTTCCCCCGCCCACCGGCTTGAGGAGCACAAAGGGGATGTCCTTGCCAATAATGGATGGGAAAGCGCGGAATCCTTTTTTACTCGCGAAGGTTCTTCGAAGTTCCGAAGACGTATCGGAGTGCGAGGCAAGGCACCTGGCCAACTTTTTTTGGTCCTTGGCTCACTTGGTTACAATGATTTTCTTGATGTAGTAGCCCCCGTTATTGGGGCTGTCGGAATTGATGTCAAAGTTATACGCCCAAAGCCCGACAAATTCTGCATTGGAAAGCCTGAATGTGTGCGTGTACCAGCGTTGATTCCCCGGGATAGTCCACCAGCCTCCGGGGCTGTTGTGCTTGAGGCCGGTGGTTGATTCGTAACCAACGACGAATCCGGCCCGCGTATTATTCTTGTTGCGGCGCGCGGTGACCGTGATATTCACGTGGTGAGGCCGGAACGAAATAAAATTCGGATCCACTTCAAAGTTCTGTCGAACATGCCTCTTGACATTGTTGCATAGCCGCGCCGTGGTGCCGTAGATGTGAACCGCCACCGAGGTAGCATCAGGCTTAAGTTGGTGCAGCCCCCCATCCCGATTGGGACTACCCATGCGGATAGATACCCTGGCGGCGTGACTGTAATTGCCACCCCACGGAAAGGGCTGTGATTTATCATGTTGTGCTTGGGCCACCAACCTGGCCGAAACACCCACCACCACCCTGGGGGCATTGGTCAGGCGCAGCGAATGACCGGCTGCCAGGTTATCGCTCATGCCGGTGGCCGGGTTAATGATCCGCACACGATGGGAAAATCGTACCCGGTCGATTGTGCCGGGCCGGGCCCAGGTGAACAGGACGTTTCCGTGCGGGCCTTTGAAAATGAAACCGTAATCGCGGTGATTCAGAAGTACCCAGCCTTGATAGGCGGGAATTGGCCCGATAAATTTGGTCGTGGTCTGCAAGGCGGTATAGGCTGGGCGTGGCTGCCCTTTTCGCGTTAGTAGCCCCATGCCAATACTGGCACCGTCCATCGCCTGATACCACTCGATGCGGGCAATGCCCTGGGCTATACCCATCACGTAACCTTTAACGATATCCCGCGTCTGCGACGTGGCCGTGGTGCCGTAATATCCAATCCGCTGACCTTCCTCGGTAATCCAGATGGGCGCGTTGACTCTCGCCGGGTCGTATACGGCCAGCATTCTGCGGATTGTGGGAACGATGCTCATATAATCACCCTCCCATCCATGCTGCACCATGCCCAGCACCTCATAGGGATGGACACAAATAAAATCGAAATGATTCGCCGCACCGGCCTGTATGGCTTCCTGCATGTACACCACATCCACGCAGTGTACGCTTAAACCAATCTGGACGTGGGGGTTGGCTTTCCGGGCGGCGTCGTACGACACGCGCACAAGTCGGCCGTATTGGGCCGCGGTTCCACCGGCAGCAAAGGATTCCGGCTCATTCCAGACTTCGTAGTAATCCACTTTTCCCCTGGTATGTGCAACGAGCTTGGAAACATAGTTTGACCAGGCCCCGAGATGGTGCATCGGAAAGGTATGGGTCCTGGCGTTGATCCACGGTGCGTTGTAAAGGAGTAAACCGTTAAGATATATTCCATTGGCCGCGCCGCCTTGAATCATGGAATCCAATGTCTTGAAGTTCCAAACTCCCCGCTGCGGCTCGATAACGCGCCACGACACCCCCAGTCGCGCCCATTTTACGCCCGCTTTGCTCATCCAGGGCATCCACCTGGCGTAAGCGGACGAGGCTGGAGCTCCGGTGGCCACGCCAAAAGGATCCATGTTTGCCAAATCGCCACCCTTGGCCAACGTGGCACGGCACCCCAGCACGACGGCTGCTATGGCGATCACGATCGTGCACGCTTTGCCGAGCAGGGAACAGATTTTTGTCACTTGCCGTTGAAACATGAGAACTCCTGGTAAGCACGGACGCAGGGCCGTCACTTGCGAGGGATAATCCGCGATCCGTGGCCTCGCGGACGAGGCCGACAGGCTGCAGGTGTGATTGTGTCGCTGTTGCTTAGCCGAACTGGCCGGTGACATACGCCAGGGTTTGCTGGTGTTCGGGGTTGTGAAAGATTTTGTCGGTGGCACCGACTTCAATCAGGTTGCCCATGTAGAAAAATGCGGTCTGATGAGCCACGCGCACCGCCTGGTGCATATTGTGGGTGACAATCACGATGGTTATGGTTTTGCTTAATTCATTAATCAGCGATTCAATGGTTTTCGTGGCAATGGGATCCAGTGCCGAACAGGGTTCGTCCATCAGCAGCACGGCGGGATCCACAGCTATGGCCCGGGCAATGCAGAGGCGCTGCTGCTGGCCACCGGAGAGGGACAACGCGGAAATATGCAGGCGGTCTTTTACCTCTTCCCAAAGTCCGGCCGAGCGCAGAGATTTCTCAACTTTATCGGCAATAAGCGTTTTTCCGCGGATGCCATGAATCCGCAGCGGGTAGGCCACATTTTCAAAAATGCTTTTCGGAAACGGATTGGGTTTCTGAAATACCATGCCCGTGCGTTTGCGCAATTCCATCACATCCACCCGCCGATCATAAATATCAGCACCGTGGATTTTAATGCTGCCGCTAACGTGACAATGTCGGATCAGATCATTCATGCGGTTAAAGCAGCGCAGAATCGTCGATTTGCCGCAGCCTGACGGCCCGATGAACGCCGTCACTTCGCCATGGGCGATCTGCAGATTCACGCCGTGAACCGCCCGGCCTTTTCCATAAAATACTTCAAGATTCTTTATTTCTATCGCCTGTCGCTTCGCGTGCTTATCTGGGGCCACCGGAATCACGCGCGGCAAGTGTCCCGCATGACCGTTTAGCTGCGAAGCATCCGAGCGTGTGGCGGATTCAGTGGTAATTGGCGGTGTCATGGTAAATACCTCCGCGATTTTCAGTCGCCTGCTTTTTGCTTGTCTGCCCGGCATACGCCAAGGCGAAAGTTCATCAAGCCTGTGAGATAACAGTATGACAGCAGCGACGCCGCGAGCAAGACTTTTGTGGTAAAAAAGCCCGAATTAGCGTAACATTATCCATTGAATGACGCAGCGCTAGCGCAATGCTAATATTTTGATAAACACGAATTTATGCGGCGGGGCCACAGGAGCCTGTCCGAGTAATCGCCGGGTTGCGATCCCGGCGTGCCGGGACGATTTTTGGCTTCTCGGGGCATCGTCGCGTCATAGAGCGCCGTGGTGATAACCCGGTGGTTGGTTGGCGGCAATGGATCAACCACCGGATTATCATCCGGTGCTCTGCAAGTAATGACGATGGCGTACCTGACAGGGATGGTACTCCGAGGAGCCGCGCCGCAGAGGGGCGGAACAAAAAGCACGCCGCCCTGCGGGGTGGGTCTGAAATGCCCCGTCTGCTTTGTTGTCGGATATCGCAGACTCATTATCCAGAGTCGGCTCGATCCTCCGCCGCGCATACGGAACATTTCAGACCCACCGCAATCCTGGCCATTACTCGGACAGGATCCTGCGGCCGGGGGATATTGTCACAGCCGCAAGCCACCGCTCAATTCGATAGACTGCTGGTAACGTTGTTGTTACCAGCGACAAGCTTTAGTAACGAGGGGCTGACCAGGCATGGAAAGAATCACAGGCACGTATCGGATCACCCGGTGGGACCACGA
>JAJZGH010000024.1 GCA_021798635.1 Planctomycetota bacterium
CTAATAATCTGAAACCAGTTGGCGTAGGGCGATTTGCGCCCGTATTTTAAGACGTTCTGGAAGGGGCCGAAATTCTTGCCGCAATGACCGAACGGAATATCGATAATCACCTTAAAGCCTTGTCGGTGGGCCGCTTTTATAAAGCGCAAAAATACTTTATCTGAGGCTGACCATTGCCACGTGGCGGGATTCAGCGGGTTTTCCCCATGCAATTTTTCCAGAGATCCTTTAACCCCGAACCCATCATCAACATGGATAAAGCTGGAGGGATCATATTTATGAATGCTGGGTGATTCAAATACCGGGGTGAGGTACAGGCTGTTAACCCCCAGGCGGCGCAAATAAGGAAGTTCATCCTGAATGCCCTGTATATCACCTCCATAGAAGCGGTTATATACATAACTATAAAAGTTGCCATGTTCACCGGCGGGGCGGTACGGCTTGGTCCATGGCCAGCGCCAGGGAATATGCGGTGACGGATCATTGGCTTTGTTCCCGTTACGAAAGCGTTCGGGAAATATCTCGTACCAGACTGCCCGCCTGGCCCAGCCGGGTGTGATAACTACCGATCTCATCGTTGTCTGGTAGGCGTGCTGTTCGGCAGCCTGGGCGGAATGGTACACATATCCGTCAGCGACATATCTCGTGGCAGACCCGTGCGTAAGTGTGAAGTAATAGTGAATTGATGCCGTTCGAACATGAAGTATGGTCCCCCAGGTACAACTGCCAAGGTGGTTAAAGTCTTTCCGCAGCGGATACACTTTTACCTTGGTGCCCGGCTGGAGAACATCCACAACCGCTTTAGAAAGTGTGCCGCTTTGCGCTGTGAATTCGAGGCGTAGATACTGCCGTGAAACCACATCCATCTGATTCATGTTTTGAGGATTAAATGAAATGGCCGCCGGGCTGATGTGATCAGCCTGCGGTGCGGGCATCATCTGCCACGGAGAGGCAATGCGCACCTGGGAATTTGCGCCACCCTGTCCATCGCTGATATTGAGCCGGGGATTTGCCGCCGGATCGTTGACCCAGTGGTTGCCATTAAGCACAAATTTGTAGGCATGAAGGCCCGGGGACAATACCACGCTGATAGCCCAACGCCCGTCGGCACTTTGCCGCATAGGAGTGGCGGTGGTAGACCAATTATTGAAATCTCCCGCCACATTGACGCTGCGCACGTGCATGCCGGCGGGGGCTTGATAGGTAAAAACATGCTCGAGTTTCGCGGGTATGACCGCCAGCTTCTCGGGCGCTGCAGAAGCATTTGCCGCGCGTGCGGCCCCAGAGACTGTTAATATTCCTACCGAGGCTGCGGTAAGAATGGCAGTTGTTTGACAGGCGGTATAAATAGCGGAGCAAACACGTCGAAAAGTCATGGGTCATTCCTGATCATGCCATAATAACACTTCGCGGCGAAGGCCTCCCGCCATCGCGGCCGGGCCGGGAAAACTTTAGCGAGTGCGAACAATACTGGTGGACTCGCGCAGCACCAGATGTGTGGGCAGCACATCAGCCACATGATCCACTTTGCCGCGAATTCGGCTCACCAGCCGTTCGCAGGCTGCGACGCCCAATTCATAAAGGGGCAGGTGAACCGTGGTTAAGCTGGGATTGGCATAGGCTAGGTGTTGAATATCATCAAAGCCCACCACCGAAATATCCTGCGGCACTTTATGTCCGTGCTCCACAAGATACCGTATCGCGCCCAGAGCCATTTTATCATTGCCGCACAAGAATGCGGTGGTGTCCTTGTCCCGATGGGTTAAAAGTTCTGCGGCCGCCGCACCACCTTCGTCTGTAAAACATCCATCGGCCAGCCAGGATTCTTTCGGCTCAATGCCGGCATGGCGCAGTTCTGTGGTGTAAACCTCCAGGACATCGCGGGCCGTGGGGCTTTCCGGGGCGGCGTAAATCATGCCGATGTTTCGGTGCCCGAGCTGCAGCAGGCAATTCATGGCTTGCTTGGCTCCCATGCGGTAATCGCAATGCACATAGTCCAATACGCCGTCACCAAAGCGGTTATCCACCAGAATCATGGGATATTGCCGCAGGTCGGAAAGAAAGGCGTGCTTTTCATTAAATCCCAGACATAATAAGCCGTCCACAAACCGCCGTTCATACAGCTCTATATGTTTGCCTTCTTTGATGTATTGCGGTTTGGCTTGTTCAATTAACAGTTTATGGCCCAGTTTGCCGGCCCGGTCGGATATGCCGCTTAAAATTTCGCCAAAATAGGCATCAGCAAATGCGTGACGCAGCGGCGGCAGCATCACAGCGAGCACCTGTGTATAGCGGCTGGAAAGACTTTGCGCCAGACGATTCGGCCGATACCCCATACTGTCAATGACTCGCTGGACGCGCGCATGCGTAGGGCGGCTGATGCGCGGATTTTGATTAAGTACCATGGAAACCGTGGCTATTGAAACCCCCGCCTGCTTGGCAACATCGCGAATGCTGATGCGCTCCGGCGGATTCTCTTCAGCCGGGAGAGAGTTAAAATTCACCTGAATCGAATTCGAAGCACCGGCCAACTTGGAGCCTGCAAGGTTGGAAGATTCATGCAATTCATTTTTTAATTTCGCGGCCATACCGAATCCTTTACCTTTTTGCGCCCGCCCGATCAGTGAACGCAAGGGTTAACTGTTTAATCAGTTTAACAATGTAGTAAACTATGTCAAGTTAACTTATTCTAATTCGTGAATTTATATGCTGGCATCGCAAATAACCAACGGTCTTCGGGGGCGTGGAATTTTAGAAAATCCGTCGCAATACATCCAATAGGCCGAGAAATAACAATAATTACGGACTTTGTTATTGACATGAAGCAATATTGGAATTATAGTCTGTTTATCCGAGGGAGCTTGTTTTCTGGTTCTCCCACAGATTTATTTAAGTGCATGGACGTGTAAGGTCTTTAATGGGGGTTGGCCAGGAGTGGCCTTTTAAGGCCGGTTGAGTAAACCGGTTAAATAAAATGCGGATTTCATGAGCGGGTGTCTACCGCTTTGTTCGGTTCCTTTTTATAGGGAGAAATGGTTATGGGTATGCTTCAAAAAAATCACGGGAAGAATATGAAGTTGGTACGGTTGCTGGCGTTGCCTGCGCTGGCCGCGTTGGCGGTCATCGGTATGAGCCAAAAGTCGCGCGCGGCGCTGGTGGCGTCGGATAACGCGGGGAATTCACCATATGTTGTCGGAAATTCGTTTGGCGGACAAAATGGCGGCAGCGGCTTTGGGGCTTGGTCTGTGACCAACACCTCGTCGGGCGGCAATTTTATCAGCAGTGCGAATTGGAGCAGCATTACCCCTTGGTTTGACATATATAACACATCCGCAAATCCTAATGGTAGCCAGACGACCGCCAGCCGCTCGCTGAATAACGCGTTGTCAAACGGTGAAACGCTCTCCTTTGACTTGGTGCTCAATAGCGCCCAAACAAACGCGTCGGTTGGGTTCTACCTCGCCGATTCCAGCAACAACGCGTTATTTACGTATTATCAAGAGGGGAACAGTTCAACAGATGGCTACGCAGTGGATACAAACGGCACCACGGCCGGCATCGGCGTTTCTTACAACTACCAGAGCGTTGATCGGATCGCGTTTACCCTGACCAGCGCCACCACTTATGATTTCTCCGTTAATAATGTGCTGGCCCATTCCGGGACTATTTCCGATTCCACCGGAGGAATCGCGCAGTTGAATTTCTTTGACAATGGCGGTGGTGCCTCCAGCGATGTTCAGTTTACAGACCTGTCGATTGCTTCTGCCGTTCCACTGCCAGCGTCATTCGGATTAGTCCTGATCGGGGGTCTTGGTTTGGTTGCCATGGCGTTGAGTCGTCGGCGCTCCAGCGTCCGGGCTTAATTGTCAGATAATACCACGGCGTTCATAAAGTTTTAACGCGGCCATCCAACAAATATGTGACCACGGCGGACGCGAATCGATCGCGTCCGCCGCCTTTTTACAGCTTCCCTTGCCGGCATGCGCGATCGCAGATCTGCGAACAGCCCATCCTGCCTTCGTGGCCGTGTGGTTGGATGAGGAATGGCGTCCGGGGAAAAGTCCGCATTCTCGCCCGGTGCGCCGAACCAGCCCCGACGGGCGGAGGCGCGTCGTGTCATAAAATCCCGTTTCCACTGCCAACTCAACGCTGCCGCATTGAGCTAATGGCCCGCATCATGACTCGACGCCACGCGCGACCAACGAAGACAAACTTTAGCCCGACGTGGTAGCGTCGTGGTTGGATGCGGAGCGGCGTCAGGGAAAAAGCCCGCGTTCTCGCTCGGTGCGCCGACCAACCGCGACGGACGGGGTCGCGTTGCGTCATAAAATCTCGTTTCCGCTGCCAACTCAACGCTGCCGCATTGAGCTAATGACGTGCGCACGGTCGCTCGGCCAGGCACATGCAAAAAAATGGTCCTCGCTTCTCGTCGCGCTGCCAAGAATCATCCATAATTTTTTCCGGGCGGCATTTCCTCAATGCACGCCGATAGGCCCCGCCTTTACTGCTCCGCGGTGGAATTCTTCTCTTTAAGCACCGGCGAATTGCGAATGTGCAAATGGGTGACCCGCACAAAATGGGCCGCTGTAACGCCTTTGCTCAACTGCGCTTCAAAATGATTAATCTGCAACCCGTGAACATCTTTGCAGACCATGGCGGGCCGGTAATCGGCTTTTTTGAAACTGACTTTTATATTGGACAGCTCTATATGCCGCGCATGGCGGACAAATACGCCATAAGAAGGCATCACACCGATGTGCGTGGGGCCGGGATAACCCCGGTTAAGTTCCGGCGGATTGCGCTGGGCGTCTTTTCGCGTGCCGCCGCCGACAAAAATCAGCCGAATGTTATCCAGCCGGATATCCCGCACGTCGTGGTGGGGCAGGCCGGTAATTTGAATACCGCTCATGGATCCAACATTGGTAGCCAGAACATTAGATATTAGAATGTGCCGCAGGTGGCCCACGGTCACCGGCGGCGGCGCACGATCGCGATCCCCCAGGGTCACGTAAATGGGACAATCTTTGACATTCCGCATCGTAATATTAGATATGTTTATATCTTCCAATACTGCTCCATCCACCTCTTCGACCGCCAGGCCCAGGCAATCACGGAAGGTGCAGTTGGAGATGGTGATATTTTTGAATCCGCCATCGGATTCAGTCCCCAGCTTGATGCGGCCATTTTCGCGTCGGCTCGGGAGCATTTTCCCGTTGATCAGAGTCCCTTCCTTAAAGCCGGAAAGTTGGCAATTCGTGATGGTGACATTTTCCGTGGGCCACAACCGGTGTAGTGCGTCGGTGGCCTTCAGGCACAGGCCGTCATCATTCGGCGAGTTAATGCGGCAGTCGGAAACAACGGTATTGCGGCAACAATCAATATCCACGCCGTCACGATTGGTGTCGATGGTGATGTTGTTAAGCGTCAGCAAATTACAGCCGGTGACCAGAATGCCGAAGTGTCCGCCATGAATAATGGTCACATCCCGTATCAGTACATTGGTACAAAGTTTAAGGGCAATGGCTTTATCCCCCACGCCCGGGAGCTTGACCCCGGCGCGGCGATGAGATTTCGCCCAGTGATACGCATCTGCGGTCAGTCCGCCGCCGTTGATTTCTCCCATACCGGTGATCGCCACATTTTTCAGATTTTCACCCCAGATCAGACTGTTATGAAAATAGGTATGGCCGCCATCCTGATACGCTTTTCCGACGAACGCTTCAGCAGGGTCATACGCGCCCGTTGTTATCGGGGCACCCAGGATTTCCGCGCCCGGCTGCAAATGCAAATCAATATTGCTTTTTAGATGAATGCTGCCGCATAAATAAATTCCAGCGGGTATTTCAACCGTGCCGCCGCCGTGGGCGTTGCAGGCTGCGATGGCACGGTTAATGGCCGGACTATCCAGATGTTTCCCATTCCCTGCTGCCCCGAACTGGCGCACGTTGTAGCTACGAGGTGCCGTCTGTGCGGTTGCTCCAGCCGCCTGCAACATGACTAACGCGAGCATGGCAGGAAGAAAAACTGTTAAAAAGCGACGCGTGAAGATGGTGGTATGTGACAAGCGCATAAATTATTTTCTCCGCAAAAAAGCAATGCCGGAGAAATTACCGCCTGATGATCCAATTTGCAAATGGTTATGCGCGTTACACCCGAAGAAATATCAATAATTATGCGCACATTTACGTCGGACTCTCTCCACCGACTTCATCCAGCACATGTTCGGCGACGAAAATAGGCACCTGATTGGCGACACCTAAGGCGATGGCATCGCTGGGGCGGCTGTCAACTTCAATGCTGTGCCCGTTGTGCCGGATAATCAGCCGGGCAAAAAACGTGTGATCCTGCAAATCACTGATAACAATGCGTTCGAGTTTACCGCCGAGTTGGTCAATGACGCTGGAAAGCAACTGATGGGTTTGCGGGCGGGGAAACGCGGTGCCCTTCAGCCGATGGTCAATCGCCAGGGCTTCAGCGGAGCCAATCAGAATGGGCAACGTCCGCGGCCCATCGACCTCCTTCAGGAAAATAAACTGCTGATCAGACGTTTCGGAAATGATGATTCGTTTCAGTTCAACCTGTACGGCCATGCGGAAACTCCATTCCATGACCCGCCATCGGGCGGTTGCCAGCCAACGCTTTATACAAGTATACTCCTTAATGCGTGTTCAAGTTGGGTCCGTACTTCGCCCTGAGGTACTAACAGGAGTTTCCGGATGGCAAATTGTTGGCACCGGTGTCTGACACGTTGTACAGCCTTATCTATTTTATTTTCGGCGGCGTTAGCAAATGGCCAATCTATTGGACCGCCTGAGGTTGTCACAACCGCCCTGAAAATCGTAGCTGGAATTCACGGTTCATTTAAAGGGCGCATTAATTATACGCCCAATCGGACCATGCCCGGCGGCCCCCTGATCGGCAATGGTGATCTGGGTGTGGTCATGGGCGGGCGATATGCAAATCAGCCGATATTTTACTTCGGAAAAACAGATTTTTATGGTGTACTGCGCGGCCGCATGATGCCGCTGGCGCATCTGGCGTTGAATATTCCCGCGTTGCGCGGCGGGGAAATGTCCCTGCGGGAAAATATCGGGCCTGGCACCATCACCGGAACCCTGCGTTCCAGCCATGCCGCGCTGGCAATAAAATCCTGGGTGACCCCCAGGCACAATCTGATGGTGCTGCAAATGCGGAACCTCGGCGGCCAGAAGTTGACAATTCAATCCACCTTGCTTGATGCGTGGAATACGCCGGGCATTCAAGCGATTCGATTACACGGGAAAGATTTTTCCGCGCTGCATGTGGCACCGGATTCGGTGCAGGTGTATCTGGGCAATCGGGTGAAAATGGGGGCTGATTCGCGCGGGCAACAGCCTGTGAATTCCTCTTTTGCGTTTGCCGGGCGCATCGCGAAGGTCACGTTATTTCGCCGGGCGGAAACCCGTGATGGGTTACCTCCAAAAAGCGCTGTTTTTGCAACTTGGCATCTTCACATACTTCCTCCACATGCGATTCAGCAGGCGTCGGTCGTGTCATCTCCACATGGCGCAGCCGGCAGTTTTACCGGTTCACAGCGCGGGATGATCCGCCTGGGTGTGTTGAGAATTCCCCAACGGCAATTTGCCATCTCGGCCTGGGTGGATGTCACAAAACCCAATGAGAACAGCTTTATCTTTACCGCCATGGCCAATCCGTATTGGCCGCGCCGCTTTCCCTATCATCGCGGGTTCAGCCTGCGACTTAAGGGCGGTTGTTTTGAAGCTAAATTAAATCGCACAGCCGTTACTTCCACTAAGCGCCTGCCGATCAATCAGTGGGTCCATCTTGCCGCAAGCTATGATGGCCGCGCTCTAACAATTTATATCAATGGCCGCCGCGCCGGCACTACCACAGCTTTTCCAACTGCCCCCGAAGTCATGGGTGCAGATAAGGGATCCATTCATACGGGCGATAGCCACTTGCCGTTTAATGGCTGCGGCCCCCAAGGCATTGTCATGCAGCGTGTATTGGGCGCGATTCCCACGCAAAAGCGGGGAACACTTACGTTCACCATTCCTGCCGATAGTGCGGTTGATTTGCTGGTGGCCGCTGTGGATGATCATCAAACTGCTGAGTATCAAGCCGCCGCCACGCAACTGATTCAATCCGCTGATGTGCGGGGCCTGTCGCGACTTTACGCCCGGCACACGCGCTGGTGGAATAAATTTTGGTCGCGATCCTTCATTGAAATACCGGATAAGCTTCTTGAAAATCAATGGTATGGCTCGCTTTATGTTCTGGCGTGCTGCAGCGAGCCGGGCGATACGGCACCGGGTTTGTGGGGTAACTTTATTACCTCCCGCATGATGGGCTGGCAGGGGGATTACACGTTGGACTACAACTTTGAAGCGCCCTTCTGGGCGGCATGTCCGACCAATCACGCTGCGCTTGCGGATAATTACGATTCCATTCTGCTGAACTGGATGCCGCGGGGCCGCGCCATTGCAAAACGGTATGGTCAGCACGGATTGTACTACTTCACGCAGATGACGCCCGTGCCCGGCTGGAGCGATGATCCATCCCATTTTCTGGGGCAGAAATGCGGTGCGGTTTTCGCGGCTGTGGACTGCATTCAACGCTGGCGGTACACGCGTAAAGCTGCGTATGCCAAAAAAATCTGGCCCTATCTGACGGGCGTCGCGGATTTCTGGGATCATTATCTGAAATTGCAGAATGGATTGTATGTAGATGTCAACGATGCTGCCGATGAGGGCTTTCACCGCAATGACGTGAACCCGGCCGTCGATTTGGCTTTTATTCATCTGCTGTATCAGAATCTGATTCCCATGAGCCGCCAATTGCATAAAAGCGCGGCCCAACGTCGGCACTGGGCGGATATGCTGGCGCATTTAAGCCCCCTGCCTGTCGCATCGCCTTCGAAGGTCAATGAAATTTACGTTTCACCGCCCGCGCGCACGCTTACGGATTTATTGGGCACCCGGCGCACCCGCGGCAAGCTGGTGCTGCGCTTCGCACAAAAGGGCACAGGCTGGGCCAATCGGAACTATGCCTTGCGTTTTGGCCCCCGCAAGCGGGCGGTTGTTACCAGTTCCAGTGCCGGGATGGATTCACTTCAGGCGGTGTTTCCCGGCTGGCAGATTGGCCTGGAAAGCTCGCCACGCATGTTGAAGGCCGGCCGTGACACCACCGAACTTATGCGAATCTGGTACGACGCCAATGATTCTTCCAGCTTTTACCCCGCTGCCGCCGATGTGGGCTATAACCCGGAAAAAATCATGCGTCACCTGCATACATTCGTGCAGCACAATGCGTTTCCCAACTTCGCATATAACATTCACAACGGCGGTATTGAAAATGAAGCCACTGTGCCCGTAACGCTGTGCGCCATGCTGGTTCAAAGCTATCAGAAAAACATCCGCCTGTTTCCGGATTGGCCGCAGAATCGTGACGCCCGGTTCGGCAACCTGCTGGCCTGCGGCAATTTTCTTATTTCCAGTGCGATGCAATCGGGCCGTGTTGTGTATGTAAAAATTGTCAGCAATGCCGGCCATCCGTTATGGCTAAGCAATCCGTGGCCCGGGCAAAGTGTGCACTATCATATCGTCGGCGGCAAGCGCGGCACGTTGACCGGGGCCGTGCTCATGATGGCCACGCATACCGGTGAAATAATCAATCTGCGCGCGGGAGGGTAACTCCCATGCCCGAATCTCCGTACCGCCGCACCGAGGATTGACAAATGGTTCAGGACTGTTTGCAATAGTGGCATTGCCGGATCGACAGTTGCGGATTGTCGCCGGCTCGCGGGGATATCTGTTACATCCCGCCGATGGTATTCAGGACTTTTTTAATTGGGACTTTCCGGGCCGCCGGTGGAATGGGCGGTGCGTGAGAAGTGGGGGGTAAGGAAAAAGTGTGGCGCGTTGTGGCGGCACATGGGCTGACTTTAACAGGGAAATTTCTATGGTGCTTTCGGACATTCGGGAAAAAATGAATCAAGGTCAAAAGCCGTTTGTCATCGGGGCCATTGTGAGTGTCTGTCTGGCCATTGGGTTATTAATTTGGGAGTTCAAGCCCGTCAGTGCCCCGCCTGCGCCGGATCGTTATTATTTTTACGATACATCCAATGGCACCGTCACGATCGAGCCGTCGACCGCCATTTCGCCGCTGAAGGGTGCCGGCGGTAAAGATACGCTGGTACAGGCATTTTTCTTCACCTGCAGCGGCTGTGGAGATAAAAAGATCGGCTACCTGCTGAAGTACACCCGCCGTGCCCGGGCGGCAAAAGCCCTCCTTGCCCAGCCGCCCGGCGGCGCGATGACCGCGCAGCAATCGATGCAATTCAATTCCTCGCTTTCCAAATACCAGGTTGCAGTTGCCATGGGCACCCTGGTGCGTTTGCCCGCGAAAGGCGCGCGCTGGTATCCCATCGCCGGCCCGGCAGGCTCCCAGATAACCAGCCCTCCCCGCTGCTCCGGAAGCGGGCTGGCCAAAGCCTGCCTGCCCTGAAAAAAAGGTGTCAGGTACCTTTAAATTGAAGAAATCCATCCTGAACAACCGCAGCAACTGACGCGAAAGTTCCGCGATTCGATCCGGGATGGCGTGATGGAGAAGCTCCGCGCCCTGAACTGGCCCTTGCTTAAACAAGCTTCTATCGGAAAAAACAAAACCGGCCGCCCTTTCTATTCGATCAGGCGGCCGGCTTCAGGAAGGTAGATTGGCTATTACAGTCACGTCCTTAGGGGTGTCCACGGTCGGTGTTGGAGAATGCCTCCCCATGGCCATCGCCTGACACACCCTTTACGAAATGGGCGTGTTCCTGTAACCGCGCGGGCATCGCCTTACTGCGGTTGCTCTTCAGATGCCAGGGTGGCCCGGACCGAGGCAAACTGACTGGCCGAGACCTGCCAATTAGGCTGCCAGTGCAGGTTCCATACATCCGCAAGTTGCACGCTCTCGGCGTGACCGTCGGCGAAGACAAAATTAGTGATATTGCCGTGCCGGTTGGTTATATACCGTGTCATGTAGTCCCACCACACGAAACCGCCGTAGCCGCCGGAAAGGCTGGTTCCCGGGCTGTCCCAGTTATCCGGTCCGCCGTCGGGCATTACGCCGTCGCCGATCAACGGAGTGTTACTGTTAGGTTGGCCGCCGATTCCAAAAAAATCGCTGGGTGCCCCGCCGGTCCATCCGGCCGGGGCAAAGTTTGGCGCGCTCTTTCCCGTCATTATCGGTGACGCGGAATAGTTGTACATCCAGTCGTTGAAGGTGTAGCTGCAAAAGAACGTACCGGCACCAAACTCTCCGGGCGGGTTCAGAAATGCATCAGGCACGCGCCCCGTATTCATTGGGCCTCCGGTGAGATTTTCGCACATCACCGTCGTCCACGGGGTCACCGAATCAGGAGACGGCTGAAGCCACCCGGCGGTACTGTTAATTGTAGTCATCGGGCACAGGAACACTTTGGGCGTTGCTTCAAATGGTGCAAGGTATTCGAACCAATTCCCGGCATTCCAAGACCCCACCTGTCCATTGTTCGTGTTGTCCCAGTTACAGATCATGGTTGAGTATTCCGAGACGTACTCATTATATCCGAGTCCCAGTTGACGCAGATTAGACTGGCAGAGCGTAACCTTTGCCAGCTTTTGAGCCCTTGCCAACGCCGGCAGCAATAGCGCGATCAGCAGGGCGATGATGGATATAACCACCAGCAGCTCAATGAGCGTGAAGCCTTTCGCCTTCCGGTTGTGATTTGTGGCTTTCATAAATGAGGTCCTCCGAAGAAAAAGTACCTGTTCCTTCTGTTTTCAACCGCGGGCGACACACCCGCAGTTGCGTAGTTGTAAAATCGTCCACCTCGAGTTATCAAGACCCCACCAATAATAACGATTCAAAAACCCGACGCCACTGCGTACAGCGCATAAATTTATGTGTACAGCGCAAAATTAATTTCGTCATGCTGGCGACTTAATGGAGTGTTGCAGGGTCGCCAAAACAAACGCGTCTCGTGCCTTTAATTCGAGGAATTCCGCGAAAAACAACCTGGGAGCCTGTCCGAGAATGGCCGCAACCCGGCCATTACTCGGACCGGCGCTTGGGCCGTAGAAAAAAACAGAACCGGACGCCCTTTCCATTCGATCAGGCGGACGGCTTCAGGAAGGTAGGTTGATGAGAGATAATTGCGATTCCAAGATGGGCGGAATTGCCTGCGGGCAATCCCTCATTTTTAACCAGCTAAAAGCCTGATTCCCCACGGGCCAAGGCGCGGCCCGTGGGGAAGTCAAGTAATTTTATTACTGACCGCCCGGTGAGGTGGCCAAGAAATCTCCGGTTGGAAGGTTGCTTACCGGTGGCTTCGCCGTGTTGCTTCCGCCGGGAACGCTCGCAGTGTAAGAGAATGTTTCCGCATGGTCGTCGGCAAACACGCAGTTCACTTGGTGCGTGGTGCCATAACCGTGGCGCCATCGCAGCCAATAAGCGTTCTCCCAATTACCCACGGTCCGCATTGGGCCCATATCCGGGCCGGGATTGATACCGACGAGGACACTTCCAGTGGGATTGGTGGTAGTTGGTTGGATCGGATCACCGAAGTACGGCAAGGCGTTGTTCGAGCCATTCCAAAAATAACTGATGCCGTTGTTCTGCAATGTGCCGCCCCAGTTCGTGGGGTGGGTCAGATTACTATTATTGACAGAGTGTTCCCCGTCCATGAACATGACAACTTGTGATCCGCGGCCACCAATATTGGAGAGCTTGTACCCGTCCGGCTCGCCAGGCCACCCTTGACCGGGTGTCATGCGATAACCAGCGGGGAACAATTCCTCATTTGCCTGGTAGTCCCACCGTTGGATTGGCCAGCCCCCCGAGAGCCAACTTGCGGCTGCCGGACAACGGAAGATTGGGGAGATGAGAACGCCGGAGGGCGGATTGCCCAATGGCCATTGCCAACGATCATACTGAGCCAGAGGGGCATCGGGCTGGGGCTGCAAATACACTTGCAATTGTGTAATCCAAGTGGAGGTCATCCAGGTTTGGGACCCGCCGATAATGGGGCCGGGAACGCCATTTGTGATCGTCGGCGTTGGGCCGGGGCTGTCGGGCAAGCCAACTCCCAGTGGTAGCACACCCATGTTTTCATTGGCGTACATTTGGGCGACCAGCCCCAACTGCCGAAGGTTCGATGCGCAGGATACCGTTAATCCTGCGGCCTTTGCCCGCGCGAGTGCGGGCAGTAACAACGCGATCAGCAATGCGATGATGGATATAACCACCAACAGCTCAATGAGCGTGAAGCCTTTCGCCTTCCGATGATAATGTGTACTTTTCATACGTTACGTCCTCCGAATAAAAAAACGAACTGACCCTTCCTGTTTCCAGCCGCAGGCAACACACCCGCGATTGTCCGCTCGTGCTCCGTCAATCCTCATATTCAGGCGTGACAGAGCACCAGTCGTATAATCGGCCATTTCCCTTACTAAGACCCCTAATAAATAATCCATACTCAAAAGCTTGACGCCGATGCGTAAAGCTCATAAATTTATTTCTACAGCGCAAAATCATTTTCGGTAATCGGGCGCTCAAATGGAGTGACATATTATGAGACGGCCGGCTAAATTTACGCGAATTCGCCGCAAGGGGCCTAAACGCGTGGCCCTATTTCTCGAAGATATGGGACCCTATGGCGAGCGCGCCATGCAGGCCATCGCGCAGTTTGCCCGAGGCCGGGGAACCTGGCGCGTCGACATGGCCAACTTTGGCGAAGTCGACACTGAGGACGTTGCCGCTGGAAATGTTGATGGGCTTATCTTCGGGCGATGGGGTGCATTGCCTGCGCTCCTGAAGGCCATCACCCATAGCGGCGTGCCCGCGGTGGATATTTCCGGGGCGGATGATGTTCAATCACCTCCGGCCCGGGTGATGCCCGATGATCGCGGCGTGGGAATGATGGCGGCTGAACATTTTCTCGCACGCGGTTTTGAGCACTTCGCGTATTACGGCCTGCCCGAGGAATTTAATCATCGCTGGGAAAAAGCCCGGCGGGATGGTTTCCGCGACACGCTTGCCGGCCGCGGCTTTTCAACGGATTGCTTCAGCGGGTCCGCCCGCGGCTGGAATGAACTGCATGATAATGTCCACCTGGCCGCTTTGAGCCGCTGGTTGATCAAGCTGCCCAAGCCCTGCGCGTTGCTGGCTTGCATTGACGCCTTCGCCTATGAAATTCTGCGCCTGTCACGTGAGTCCGGCCTTGCCGTTCCTGAAGATGTCGCGGTCTGTGGCGTGGATAATCGCTTGTGGATTTGCATGTTGGCCAACCCCACCATTACCAGTATCCCCCTCGACGGCGTGCAGGCCGGGTCACGCAGCGCCCAATTGCTTGCCAAATTAATGGCCGGCCGCTCGGCTCCGCCGGATCCGATACTCATCGCGCCATTGCCCATTGAACAGCGCGAATCTACCGATGCTTACGCCTTCCATGACGCCGATGTGGTCGAAGCTCTGCATTACATTCGCGATCATTGCAACCGCCCGATTACCGTAGTGGATATGCTGCAGG
Organism: Planctomycetota bacterium; assembly: GCA_021798635.1. The sequence goes on from JAJZGH010000024.1 coordinate 14,552, forward strand.
CTATCCCCGTCTCCCGCCGATCGCTGGAAATGCGGTTTAAAAACTTGACCGGCCAGACGCTGCAGGCGGAAATCTGGAGAGCGCATCTGGACCGTGCCAAACGGCTTCTGCTGGAAACAGATCAATCGATCTATGATGTTGCCGAAAATGCGGGGTTCAGAACATCCGCAACTTTTAATGTCATGTTTCGCCGGGCCATAGGCAAGACGCCCACCGAGTTCCGTCGGCAAGCGAAATTGCCGATGCGACAGCCGTGAGTGTGAGCTGGGTTATTGGCGACGGAGCGAAGCGCTTCGTGTCATGGAACCCTGTTCCGCGCCGATCTCAACGCTGCCGCATTGAGCTACGGGTACCCATTGCAGGTGTGGCCGCGGCGGTGCCGCGGGCGGCAAGGCGTGAATTCGTATATTATTAGTACCGAGGGGCGTGGCAATTTTTCCGGGCGGGGTAAAAAAGCCGCCTTTTCAAAGGAATGCTGAAGCCCACCGGGATAAACCCGGTGGCTCGCCGGTCGAGTTGATGCGGGGTGCCCGGAAATATTGCCACACCCGTACCGAGCCGGAACGGTTGGCGCTCTTCTGCGGCGCGGCTCTTGGGTGTATCATTCCGGTGAGGTATGCCATCGTCCCCGGCGCATGGCCCATGCCCGCAATCACGCCGATGCAAACGGCGATGACCCGGGCCGTGTGCGGAAGTAAACGAACCGCTGCCGGCGTGAGCAGGTTTGATTGGAACTTTACAGACAATGAATAAACTCACAAAGAAATCGATCGTTGATGTGGCGCAGCGGACACTTTATCCGCCGGAGGCCTTTGAATTTGTGCGGGAAGGTCTGGCCATAACTGTGCAGCGTGTGCATCCTGTTGAGACCAGCGAAGAATTGGCCGAGGGGCAGCGGCACGTGTCGGGTCGGGATCTGGCGGGGGGGCTACGTGATTTGGCCATCTGCAAGTATGGTATTTTAGCCGGCGCAGTATTGGCGCATTGGAATATTCGCACTACCATGGATTTTGGCAAAATCGTTTTCACGATGGTGGAAAGCGGTATTATGCACAAAACACCGGAAGACAACGTGGAAGACTTTCGGGATGCGTTTAATTTTGATGAGGCCTTCACCGCTCCCCGGCGTCCACTAACAGTCGGAACACCGGTCTTCGATCTCAGGTTGAGATAAGGGCGGTCGATTACAATGCACCATAGGCAGGCACCCAGGTGCCTGGAAAATACAGGGATGTCTTTTTTTATCAACAAGGGGAAACAGGCGTGATTACAAAATTTTCAAAACGTATGATTCTGCTCGGGATTGCCGGCCTGCTGCTTGCCGGCTGCACCTATCAGCAGCCGCCGGTGGATTTGACCGCACCGTCACATTTTACCCTTAGCGTCATTGACGGCACCCACCGCAGGTCAGCCATTGCTGTGCCAATCCCTGCATCATCCAATATTCTGCCTGATACGCAGGCCCTGATCGGTTCTGTCGGTCCATGGTCCCTGAAGCCTGATGAAACCGGTACGCTTAATGAAGTCATCATTAACGGCCCCATGTATGATGTAAACGTGATGTCCGACCAGTTAGTGATCCGCTTCCATCATGATCCCAATCAGGTGGGTGCGGTATCTGCGGTGATCACCCGGCAGCAGTATGACCAGATTCGCGACGACGCGATGGTGACGGTACAGCCGGATCAATGGAAGAAAATCACCTACGGCCCCAATCCTTGAATGTCCGTCGCTTTCCTTACGGCGCGTTTGACGGCATACTCTCTATCATGAGGTGGCTGACATTTTTCCTGTTGCTCTATTTTGCCACGGCCCTGCAGGCCGCGAACTTGGGGCAATGGAGTGAATTCGGTTATTTTCATATCGAATATATTTTCATGCTCGCTGTGTTCTATGCGCTATTTGCCGAGAAGGATGGTGCCTTGCTGGCCTGTTTCTGGTGCGGGCTTATGTATGACCTTACCGGCCAGACGATTGTCGGATTAGATGCGATTCTCGTGGGCATGATTGCCCTGGGTATTATCAGCATCCGCATGCACATTTTCCGAGCCAGCGTGCTGGGGCAGATGGTCATCACGTTTCTGGCGGTGCTGCTGTTCCTGGCCGGGCGCGTGGTATTGGGCCATCTGGCCCTGTATTTCGCCGGGCGGCCCGTACCGATTATCAACATTCTGGCCTATATCGGCGTGATATTATCCAGCAGCCTGTATACCGCGGCCGTGGCACCCTGGATTTTCCGCGCCTTATTTTTGCTGGGGGATATGCTGGGCTTCGATATGCAGCATCGCCGGGGCATGGCCCGCTGATTAAGGCCGTCCACTTTCCACTGAATGCGGAGATGCACTATCGACGGCAGATCCACAGTGGGGGGGGTATGTTTCATGCAGCGGCGCGTTGAAATTCTCGGCGGCATGACGCTAAGATCATACAGATCAATAGCGCAGAGAGTATCCGGTTATGCGGCGACAACAATAGAGGTATCCCCATCCAGATGTTAAGGCGGCGATTAATCATGCTGGTTGTTCTGGCCGCCCTGGCAATGGCCGTCATTGGTACGCGCTTAGCGGCACTGGAAATTTTTCAGCATCAGCATTGGCGGGATGAAGCCCGCAGTTTTACCTATCGCCACTACATGATTCCCACGCGACGGGGTGAAATTATGGATCGTGACGGTCGGCTTCTGGCGGTGGAAACGCCTTGTTATAACCTCGCGATTGAATATCAGGCGATGAACCATGACGCCCTGTGGATCACGGCGCTGGCCATTCGCCATCTGGAGCCTCTTAAATTATCCCGTGCCCAAATGCTTATCCGCTTGCCGGTGGAAAAACGCAAAATTAACGCGGACTTGGATCGTATGCCGGAATCCATCGCGGATCATTGCGGCGTGCCGCTGGGGCAGGTGCTGCACAGCTTCGATGTTATCCGCAGTCGCATGCAGTTGCTGCGGGAAGATATCTGGACCGTGCGGTATTCACATCTCGGGCATTCGGGAACGTCCCCCGATGATCTTGATGAGCAGATGGGTCTGGCCAACAGCATCGATCTGGCGGAAGCCCATGAGGCCCATACGGTGATTCCCGATATTGGCTTTACCGCCGCCGCCTATTTCAAAAAGCACGCACGCCGGTATCCGGGCCTGGTGGTGCAGGCCGGAATCCACCGGATATATCCCTATAACGATGTCGGGGCACATCTGATCGGCTATATGCGGCAAGTCACAGCAACGACGGTGCAACAGCATCCGTTTGTGCTTCCGCGTCTGGTTGCCGGCAGCCTGCGGGATACGCCCGGCCATCTGAAGGGGTATTTGCCCGGCGATACCATGGGGGCCACGGGCGTGGAACAGGCTGCTGAAAAATTATTGCGCGGCACGCGCGGTGTTCGCCTGGTGAATCTGGAAGGCCATCAGGTAAAAGCGGATTATCGCAAGCCGCTTCCGGGGCAGAACGTCCGTTTAACGCTGGATATTAATTTGCAGCGGGCGCTACGGGAAAAGTTAGAGGACCCCACAACACACCTGTTATATTTTAACGGGCAGATGCACAATGCTGCGGTGGTGGTATTGTCCGTAGTGCATAATCGCGTGCTGCTGATGCTTTCGGAACCGGGTTATAACATTAACACGGTTCACAAAAATTATGCTTTGCTGCTGAAAGATCCAAGACTGCCGCTGATGGATCGCGCCATGTCCAGCGCCTTTCCCCCCGGCAGCATCGTCAAACCGCTGGAATCCTCCTTTGCCATGACGCTGGGAGTTATTACGCCCCAAACTGTCATCAACTGCGGCCCGGAACTGTTTCCTGATCACCCCAACGTGTTTCGTGATGATTCATATCCTTACGGCCGTGGCCCCACGGATGTGGTCTCCGGTCTGGAGGAATCCTGCGACGTATTTTTTTATAATGTCGGTATGCGACTGGGGCTTACCCGATTGGTGGCCGGTTATCGCAGTTACGGGCTAGGCTCGCCCACGGGTATTGGTCTGGCGGAAGAGACCAGCGGTTATCTGCCGCCCGCGGATCAGGCACTTAGTAAAATAAAGCGTCTGGATGACGCGATTATGATGGGGATCGGGCAGGGGCCGATGGCTGTCACGCCCTTGCAGATGGCCAATGCCTACGCGGCCATGTTACGCGGCGGAATGTGGATGCAGCCGCAGCTCATTCAGCAGTTTCACCGCCCGCCGGCACGCAAGATTAACATCAACACATCTTATCTTAAATACATATATAAAGGTATGTATCTGGTGGTGCACGGCCCCCTGGGAACCGCTAATATGGATCATTTTACACTTCCGGTGGAAGGGAAAACCGGCACCGCGCAAACCGCTGAACTGGTGCAACAAAACGGCAAAACCACCGTGGTCAAAGGCGATGATGGCTGGTTTATCGGTTGCGTGCCCGCTGATCATCCCAAATATATTATCGCGGCCGTGGTGGAAATGGGAGGCTATGGCGGACAGGTCGCCGGCCCGATCGTTCAACAGTGTATTGAGCTTATGCAAAAGCGGGGCTACTTGCCGGAGGCCGCCAATCCGTGAGCGACAAGCGTGAAGAGTATCCGCCTTTTCTGATGGCCGGCTTGGCCCGTGGGAATTCCCGTTCATCCCGCGGATCCTCGCTGCCGGAAACGCTCTGGCATCGGGTCATGCCGGAACTCGTGGCGACACGGTTAGCATGGCTGATGCTCCTGGCCGTGGCGTTGTTGTGCGCCGCGAGTCTGATGGCCGTGCGAATTTGCGGGCGCGGGCTGATGGTCCGGCAGGAAATCCATATTCTCGCAGGCGCCGCGGTGTTGCTGGTGCTTCTGACGGTGAACTACCGCAAACTTGGATATGCGGCCTACGGCTTTTTTATTTTTACCACGCTGCTGCTTATCGCCGTTCGGTTCGCGCGTCCGATTAAAGGCAGTCACCGCTGGTTTATTCTCCCCGCCGGCGTGGACCTTCAACCCAGTGAACTGGCGAAAATATCTTTTGTCATGTCTGTCGCATGGTGTCTTCGCATGCATAAAGACATGCGGCAATTTCACAAGTTGATTCTTCCATTTATCTTTGCCATTATTCCCATGAGTTTGATTCTTATTGAGCCGGATCTTGGCACAGCGCTGCTTTTTCCTCTGGTGCTCTACGCCATGCTTATTGCCGCCGGTGCCAAATTCCGGCATCTTCTGGCCATCGCGCTGATTGCCATGGCCGTGGCTCCCGGCTGTTATCCGTTGCTAAAGCCCTATCAGAAACAGCGCATTGTGGCCTTGTTTGTGCATGGCAAACCCACGCATCATCAGCTCTCCGGCGAACTGTATCAGAAACGCCAGAGTGAAATTGCCGAAGGCAGCGGCGGTTTGACCGGGCAGGGGCTGGAAGGCACCGTTGAAATTCGCCATGGACTTTTACCCGAAGCCTCCAACGATTTTATCTTCGCGGTTGTAGGCAGTCAGTGGGGTTTTGCCGGTGCTCTTGGCATTGTGGTTCTATATCTCATATTTTTCGCTTCCTGTATGGAGACGGCGGGTGAAGCGGCAGACAGCTTCGGGCGGCTGCTGGTGGTGGGGTTATCCTGCATGCTGATTCTGCAAGCAGTGATAAACATAGCCATGACCACCGGGATTATCCCCGTGGTGGGTATCACGTTGCCGTTTATGTCTTACGGCGGCAGCGCCATGCTGGCGGATATGCTGGCCATGTCGCTGATTCTTAACGTCGCCATGCGCGGGGGCCGCCTGATTCCCGGCAGCCGCGAACGTCCCGCTGCCCGCGGGTAATGGGACACGATACGATTATTTCTACCGCGACACACCCGCCGCCATTCGCTATAATCTTTCCATGATGCAGGACTCGGACAATCCATCGGATAATATCGCTCGTACAACCGGTGAAAGTGACTCTTCCGCTGTGTCCAACGCGTCTGCACCCGCGCCGGGCCAACCGCCCCCAAAGGAATCACCCCGCGTTCCGCCGCCGGAACTTGATCCTCGTCGGCGCGGATTTTTTGCCAAATGTTTAAGTGATATTCTTGCCCCGGTGGCCGGCTTAATTGAAAGCCGCATGGATCCGGTCACGGATATATTTGAAGGGCAGTTTGCCCCGCCGAGTTATGACGATGATTCTTCACCCATGATGCCCGGCCTGCACCGGTCCATGGAGCCGCAAACAATTTTGCGTCCGCCGGGGGCCAAACCTCCAGGTGAATTTGAATCCGTGTGCTCACGCTGCGGAGCCTGCGTGGAAGCGTGCCCGGTTAAGTGCATTCAGATCGATGCCTCCGCGTGCGTCGGCGACGGGTATCCGTATATTGCCCCGGCCATCGCACCGTGCGTGGTCTGTGATGAGTTGGCGTGTATGAAAGCCTGCCCGACCGGAGCCTTGACTCTGGTAGATAAACTTTCCATCCGCATCGGCTTGGCGGAAGTAAAACATGAAACGTGCCTGCGCCATCACGGCGAAGATTGCCGCCTGTGCCTGGAAGCCTGCCCGATTGGTGAAAACGCCATTATTGTCAGCACAAATTCCGGCCGGGTTCTGGTAAAACCCGGCGGGTGCACCGGCTGCGGCATGTGCGAACAAGCCTGTCCCACGCATCCCACCGCCATTACCGTGCAGCCGCCAAGACGGATGGAAGAGCTGCCGGAAGATTAAATTCCCTATAACATAGATCACAGGAAACCCCGTGCGGATTTGTCGCCGGGCTGAATATTTTAGTTTGGAAGGTTTTATGTCAGATAACAAAGAACGGGAACTCGGCACCACATTGGATATCAAACTGGATTCCGCAGGCCTGCTGACAGCGGTGGCGGTGGATGCCGATACCCAGGAGGTTTTGATGGTGGCGTTTATGAACCAGGCGGCGTTGGAAAAAACCATCGCCACGGGCAAAGCCACTTACTGGAGCCGATCGCGGGGAAAATTCTGGGTAAAGGGCGAAGAAAGCGGGCACATTCAGGAAGTACAGGAATTGCTTGTGGATTGTGATCAGGATGCCGTCGTCATGAAGGTGCGGCAAAAAGGGTCGGCCTGCCACAATGGCTTTCGTTCCTGCTTTTATCGTAAAATTGTGCCCGGTGACAGCATCACTTCCACAAAGCTGGAATTTGTGCTCCAGCGCCAGGTTGATCCCGCCCATGTCTACAAAAAGTAACCATGGGTTTAAGGCGGGCGAAGGGGTTGCTTTCGTGGAAAAAGCAGCCTAGCATTGTGGCTCTCGCACAGAGTCTGTTTGGACACAAAGGTGTCATCACTCAGACGGGAAAGCTGCCATGCGGTGGAAGCATGGGTGCCGGAGATGAACCTTTGACTCGGGTAGTCGATATGATGGGAAATCCAACTGAAAAAGCACCGGCAAAACTTGCCGACGTGCAGTCCGCGCAGGATAAACGCAACATCGCCATTGATAAAGTGGGTGTCAAGGCGGTGCGCTATCCGATCACGTTGCGCACACCCGACGGCGGAGAGCAACATACCGTCGCCCTGATCAATTTATATGTGTCGCTGCCCAAGCATAAAAAAGGCACCCACATGAGCCGATTTCTGGAAATTCTCAATCGGCATCATCGCAGCATAACATCCACTCAGATCATTCCGATTTTGCATGAAATGAAAAGCAAGCTTCTCGCGGATGACGCCCTGATTGAAATGACCTTCCCTTACTTCATTGAAAAGCAGGCTCCCGTTTCCGGTGCCCGCGGCCTGATGGATTATGTCTGCTCATTTGAAGGGGTCAGTAACGGATCCGATGATTTTATCCTGGGGGTAAAAGCCCCGGCCACATCCTTATGCCCGTGCAGCAAGGAAATTTCCGCCTATGGTGCCCACAATCAGCGCTGCGAAATCAGCGCCCGCGTGCGGTTTACCGGTGATCTATGGATTGAGGACCTCGTAAAAATTATGGAATCCGCCGCCAGCGCTCCGGTGTATGCGGTGCTCAAGCGACCGGATGAAAAATTTGTTACCGAGCAGGCCTTTGATAATCCGAAATTTGTGGAAGACATCATCCGCGATCTGGCCTTGGCGATGGAAGAAAATCCCCAGATAACCTGGTACAGCATTCAAAGCGAAAACTATGAATCCATCCACAACCACAACGCCTTTGCCCAGATCGAACGCGATAAACGGTAGTCAATCGGATCACCTTCATCGTTGTATCCTTTATCCAAGCTTACAGTAAACCGGCCTGCTGTTTTTTTTCCCATACTTCCTCTGCTTCAGCCTTACGCAGATAGATCGGCAGCAGCAGATCACGATCAATAAATGCGCCGCTTTGCGCTAAGGCCCATCCCAGCTTATGTACCATTGCCGCTTGCGCCTGCCAAAGCGGGCGATCAACTTCAATGATTTCGCCCTCTGATCCTGCTATAGCGTCGCGGTGGTAATCAATTCCCTCGCCCAATATATGCAGCGGGCGGGGGGCTTGAGACAGAAACTCGCGGGGGTCCGCCAGCACCGGCCCGTGCGTGCGGTGCAACGCCCCTGACCCGGCGTGCCGCTGATAACGCGCCGCGTAAACCTGCCCGCGCTTGGCATCCAGCAGTACCGCCAGATGTAGTGCATTGGCGGGTGCATTAGCGGCGAGAACGTCAACAGTTGGCACCGAAATTAATTTGCAGCCCAGCGCCTGTTGCAAGGTCCGCGCGATAGCCACGGCAATTCTTATGCCCGTAAAAGAACCCGGCCCTGCCGAAACATACACGTGTTGAATATCGCGGGGCTTCCAGCCCTGCTGGCGTGTGAGATCGCGTATGGCCGGCATAAGTTCCACTGCGTGGCGCATGGCCTTGCTGAATTGCCGCTGCCCGGAAACATGCCCGCCGCAGGCGACCGCGACTGACCCGATGCGGCTGCTGGTTTCGATTGCTACAATACGCGGCGCAGATTCGTTACTTAATGGCTGTACTTCCATGGCCGCCAAGATTATCCCACCCGACATAATTAGACAATCCATAAAGCTCGCACCAGCTCGACCTTTACCGCATCGGGCGGCAGGGAGAGGTATTGTTTGGGATGGGCCTGCTCTAAAATTCCGGCACGAAGTACGCGGTCCAAAACAGGCTGTAAAAAAACCGCGGATTTCGCGGATTACGCGGATAGATGCCGGGCTTTACAAAAATCTCAAATTTGAAATTTGAAATCTCAAATTCGCGCGATCGGGGCTTGAGATCAGAAAGCAGATAACAGGCTGCAGCAGGGGCTTTGTGCTTCGGCGACCGCCGCCCGCATGCACCGGCCTTATTCGATCTCTGTTCAACTCTCTAAATTCAACTGTTCTATCGGGCCGGATCCCGGTAGCCCCCCCGTGAACGGGTAAAAGAATAAAATCTCGTAAGAATCTTTGGCAATGTAGCGCCAAGCGAACCGCGCACTGCTAGAATTGTCAGACATAAACTGTTACAGGGCGAGCGCTTGGCCGCCGGTGTATCGGGTGAGTTTCAGGTAGCGGAGCAATAGAATCTATGGTCAATGCCAAAGCAGCGGTAAAATATTTTGTTTTAGATACCAGTGCGTTGTTGCATAATCCCAACGCGTTATTTTCCTTTGCCGATAATGAAGTCGTCATTCCCTTTGATGTGCTGGAAGAGCTGGATAAGTTCAAGAAAGACACCAATGATGTGGGCCGCAACTCGCGTATGGTCATCCGCCACTTGGATCAACTTCGCGAGCGCGGTCACTTGGCGCAGGGCGTTAAATGGAATGGCCACAACGGCTGCATCCGCGTAGCCATGGAGCAGCACCCCGTCCCCGGCCTGAACTCGGCCGTGCCGGATAATCGGATTATCGCGGTAGCGTACCATCTTAAGGAACAGGGCAAACCCGTTACGTTTATCAGCAAAGATATCAATGCCCGTATCAAGTCCGACGCGCTGGGAATTAACACTGCGGATTTTGAATCACAAAAGGTCGATTCCGAAACGCTTTACGCCGGCTATCGCGAATTAAAAGTTCCCGGGGCAGTCATTGACCGGCTCTACGCGGAAAAGAAAATCTCTCTACAGGACCCCGTGCTGGCCAAGCTTGATCCGCCGCTGTTTGCCAATGAATTTGTGCTCTTTCGTAATACCGCGGATGAACATCAGACCGGCCTGGCGCGTTATGTCAGTTCATTTCAGGCGGTTTTGCCGCTGATGCGGGCAAAAAAAGCCTGTTTCGGTATTCTCCAGCGCAATGTTCAGCAGACCATGGCCCTGGACCTGCTGCTGGATGATGACGTACAGATGGTCACGCTCATGGGCACCGCAGGAACCGGAAAAACCCTTCTGGCATTGGCCGCAGGCATGACCAAGTGCTTTAATGAACAACGGTATGAACGGTTATTGGTCGCCCGGCCCATTATGCCGATGGGGCGGGATATTGGCTTTCTCCCCGGCACCAAAGATGAAAAACTCGCCGCCTGGATGCAGCCCATTTTTGATAACCTGGAATTTCTCCTGCAGGATCGCCGCGTGCACAGCGCGGAATCCGCCAATGTGGAAGCCAAGCTCAAGGCGTTGATCGAAAGCGGCAAAGTGGTGCTCGAAGCCCTGACTTACATTCGCGGCCGCAGCATTCCGCATCAGTTTATGATCGTGGATGAGGCGCAAAATCTGACGCCCCACGAAATTAAAACCATTATCAGCCGCGTCGGCGAAGGCACTAAAATTGTTCTCACCGGCGATGCCGAACAAATTGACAATCCTTATCTGGACGCCAGTTCCAACGGACTGTCCTTTACCATTGAGAAACTCAAACATTCCGAACTTGTCGGCCACGTGACGCTGGACCGCCCCGAACGCAGCAACCTGGCGAGTTTGATCGTGAAGGAATTGTAAGTGGGCAAAGAAGTTAGAAGTTAGTTAGGAGCCAGTTTAGGTTACGGGTTACAGGGGACAGGGGACAGCCACAGAACGCAGGAGCTAGGAGTTAGGAGTTAGAAGGTTTTGAAGCGCTGCGCTGCTATTTTGCTGGATGCGGGATGCTGAGTTCCGGTTCTAATGAAAAATCACAAAGCCGCCGGCTCTGCCGGCGGTGGAGCGTACCCAATTGTCCCGGGGCCCAACAACGCATCTTTGCCCCCGCCCGGAATATTGCCACCTTCCCGGGAAGTTCCAATATGGCGGCCATCCCTTCCGTTCTCACACTGCGGTATGTGGTATAATGACTGTGTCGTTTGTTGAGGATCACGCCCATGCGCAACGCTATTGTCATTGCAGGCCGTTTGGTTGGCCCTCGTCAGGTGGAGCTGGATGAACCGGTATCTGGCTTGGGGGCCCAAGTCGAGGTAATTATTGACTCGCAATCTGCGGCACAGACTAAGAACGGCAGTCTGGCGGCATTTCTTGGCGGCCTTCCCCTGGGCTCACGCTCCCGCGAAGACATTGATCGGCAGCTTGCGTCGGAACGCGAGGGGTGGGAGAAAGGTACATGAATCTATATCTCGACGCCAGTGCGATTATCTACGGCATGGAAGGCCCTGGCGATTTGCGAAAGGCGGTACTTGCATGGGTGACGCAGGCCGAGAGCAGCGGTGGGGCTGTCACAACCTCCCGTCTGTCCCGTCTGGAATGTCGAGTTCGTCCGCTGCGCGAGGGCCAATCCGCCCTGATGGCGCAGTATGAGGAGTTTTTTATGCGGCGGTCCTTGCAGGTCGCTGACGTTGGGGCCTCGGTGATCGAATTGGCTACGGATTTAAGGGTGCGGTATGGACTCAAAACGCCCGATGCGATTCACGTGGCCACGGCCATGGAATGCGGTATGGATTTGATTTTGACCGGGGATCGAGAAATGGCACGGTGCAACGAAATCAGGGTCCAGTTGGTGTGAAAATCTACGGCCGCATCCGCCGGGAGTTGGCGATTGAAAAAGGCACGAAAGCGGCCGTCGTGGTCACGCCGGAGGGTATCCTGCTTAAACCCGTCACCCGCGCCTACATTAAGAGTCTGCGCGGCTCATTAAAGGGTAAGGGTGTGTTAAAAGCGATGAGGGAAGAGCGCCGGCGGGAAAGGCGACTCTGACATGGCCGCCAAAGTGCTGGATGGTTGGGCGCTGATCGCCTTTTTTGAAGGTGAATCCGCCGCCGATGCCGTGGGAGCATGTGCTGCAACAGGCGGCCGCTGGACGGCATCGACTGTCCACGAGTGTCCAAATCCACTGGCTTTGGAGGCATCAAGGAATAACATTTCGATTCCAACCTGATTTGCGCTGTTGTCGGATGTCGCAGACTTACTTTCCGGGCGCTGAAAAGGTGACATCCGTCAATTCGCCAAGCCGGTGCGGAAATGATGGGTGGTGGTGGAAATGCATTGGGAAGGCGCTGATTTGTGCTGCTGATATCGGGCTTGGAGTGACGAAAAATGAATCGCGTTATAAATCACAAGTTGGGCTTCATATTTGCTCTGGCGATTATGTTGCCATATATCCGAGCCGCCGCCGGGGCCTCTGGGCGAGCGGTGGCTGGCCAGCCGAAATTGGTCTATTCGTGGTGGCGCAAGAATCAGCGGCCGGCGGAGGCGGTAGGCTTCGCCTCGAACTCATCTGCGATAATCCTGCTGCATACGGGGCCGGCGGTCGCGGGGGTTATAAGTGGGCCACCGCTGGATCGATTCGACCGGATAGTGAAATCAGAAATGGGCATGATCGGCGGCCGTGTAAGCCGTATTCCGCATCTCACCGCTGACGAAGGCTCCGAACTTAGTCCCGTGGAGCATCCTGGGCGTCTGGTAGTCCCACGGGGTTGGACGATTGCCGGGGGGATCCATGCCCGCAGCGCCATTGCGGCCAACGGGCGTGTTCTCGCAGTCGAGGTGCGGTCCGGGGATGGTGCTGGATCGGTTTGCCTGTGGAGCCTCGTCAAGCATAACGTCGTAAGCATCTTGCCGAATCCGATTGGCACATCCGGAGTACTGCCCGCATTTTCCCCTCACGCACGCCATCTTGCCATTGGCTATTCGGCCGCCCGGAGCCTTGGCTACATTTATATCCGGGACGTCCGGAGCGGGGCGTTGGAGCAAAA
>JAJZGH010000025.1 GCA_021798635.1 Planctomycetota bacterium
CGGGCTACCGACGGCACCGGACTGAACATGCTTATGGCTGCTTCCTTCCGGACCTGACCAGGTTCACAGTCAACCCGTGCATCGGGCCCGACCATGGCCGGGGCGCACGCGCGAACTAACCATAATAACACGCCTTTCAGAATCTGGCCAACCGCACACAACACGCACACAACCTTCACCGATGCCCTTCCCCCAAACTTTCAGACCCGCCAGTACGCCCGCGCCCGCCACCCCCACATAGCCCGTCGGCTCCGCCGGCGGTGGAACGCACCCCACAGTATCCCGCAACCGTAAACTGAGCGTGCCCAGCCTACCAGGACCCCGTACTCCTGACGGACTGTGGAACCTGGAAGAGGTTAATTCACAGGAGGCCGCGGAGGGAAATGGAGGAGATTTCAATGAGTAGGGAGCAAGGAGCAAATTATATTGAAGGTAATCAAGGGTCCCGCCCCATATCTTCCATTACCTCGCCTGCTCTGTGGTAAAAAAAAGCACCCCAATGAATTTAGCATTTGGAATTTAGCATCTCGCATCTGGCATCTCGCATCCGGCATTCCACGAGAGCAAAGCATTTCCGAACTCTTTTAACCCTTACTCCCACGTTCTGAGTCCAAAAATCCGAAGCCTGTAGCCCGCAAAGCCTATGGTAGCACTTAATGTTTGCAACGGCGGATGAACGAAACGGGGACGTAGCTAGTTTTTTTATATTTCATCACGTCTTTAGCGTTCACAGGTTACTCTTCTGCCGCATTGTTGCTGATTCTCATTGAATTGGGTCGGTTCCATGGCTCAGTCACACTTCGCTGCCAATAAGCCGGAGGTGCCGTCCGAAGTTATCTGATTCCAAGAAACTAGCTACGTCCCCGTGTTGCTTCATTAGGCTAAGGCATTCCCTTCTGGCTGATATTTGTGTTCTGGTTGTGTGGCGATAACGGTTTGACGTTCATTTTATCGGGAATAGCATATTGCGGCGTTCATTGGGTGACATGTTGGCTCGGTGCGTGCGTAGGCGTTTCCTGGCGAATTGGAGCACACGGAAAGGTGAAGCCCGCCGTTTCGGGCGCTGGGCGAGCGGACACGAGAGTGTGACATCCACCCATTGTATAAGGTGGGCGCAAAAATAAGCTGCTGTGAACCAGCCGCCGACATGTTGACGTGACAGGCTCGGCATTATTCATTATTCATTATTCATCAGTAGTGTCCGGTTAAGACAAATTGCAATACCAAGACACGCGATTTCCTTGGGAATATGGGGGATTCAATCAGCCTGATAATTTCAAATCGATTACGACTGCGACCGCGTGCAAATGCAGTAATATAAGGACTGCTCGCCACTTCTGTGTTTTTTTAACCGGACACTACTGATTATTCATTATTCATTATTCATTGATTCCTGCCCCTCCCTGTGAATCCGCGCATTCCAGATTCCAGCTCCCAGATTCCCCACCGCGCCTACCCATCCAGTACTCGCAGGGAATTTTCGGGGCAAATGATTCGGCTTTTGGCCGACTGGGGGCTACAATAAGCGGCGTTGGCTTTACAGGCTGGCTGTTTTGAGGATCTGTGTCGATGATTAGATTTTATCAGTATCGGAAAATTATGCTCGCGGTGGCGACTTTGGCGGCCGGGGCGGTGGCGTTTGTGAGCGCGCCGCGCGTCCGGGCGGAAAATCGTATTGCGGAGATCACGCTTAAGGGACAACTGCAGGAGCATCCCAGCGGATTTTCCTTCAGTTGGCTGACCATGGGACCCAGTCAGCAATCATCGCTGACGCAAACCATGACGCAGTTGCTCCAGGCGGCGCGGGATAAGTCCATTCAGGGAGTCTTTCTGAATCTGCGATCGTTTGATCTGTCCTTAACGCAATCGCAGGAACTGGGCGAATTGATCGCGAACTTGCGGGCCAAGGGCAAAAAGGTGGCGGTGTTTTCTCCGGATTTTGACACCAATACCTACCTGCTGGCCAGCTATGCCAATGACGCCGTTATGTCCCGGCATGGCGATCTGTTCTTGCCGGGTGTGGCAATTCAGTTAATGTTTTTCAAAGGTCTGCTAAGCAAATTGGATTTACAGGCCGACATGGTGCAGATTGGGAAATTCAAAGGGGCCGAAGAGCCGATGACGCGAAGCTCCGCCAGCCCGGCGTTTGCCAAACAGATTAAACGGCTGATTACGGCATGGTACGGTCAGATTGTTTCGACCATCGGGCAGAACAGGCCTAATGTTTCACATTCCAAGATTGTTTCCGCCATTGACACCAGTTGGATGGAAGGGCTTAGTGCCAAGAAAGCGGGATTTGTCGATGCGTTGGAAAGTCGGCAGAATATTAAAAAATGGGTGGAAACGGATTTTGACGGGCCGGCAAAACTTGTCGTTCATTATGGCGTGAAAAAAGTTTCGCCTATAGATTTAAGCAGCCCGTTGGCACTTTTGCAGATGCTCGGTTCGCCCCGCCATCCGCAGGCCAGTGAGAAGCCGGCGGTAGCGGTGATTTGTGCCGATGGCACGATCACGGATGATTCCCCCGGGACCAGCTATGACGCCAATCTCGTCACGCCGGCCCGGATTCGCCGGGAGGTAAAATCCGCGCTGAAAAATTCCGCTGTGAAGGCCATGGTGCTGCGTGTGGATTCGCCGGGCGGGTCAGCCGAAGCCAGTGAGGAAATCTGGCAGATTCTCCATGCCGCGGGCCAGAAAAAGCCTTTGCTGGTTTCAATGGGGGCTGAAGCCGCCAGCGGAGGATACTATATTTCCACCGCTGGTCGCGAAATAATTGCGGATCCCGGCACCATTGCGGGTTCCATTGGCGTGGTGGGGGGCAAAGTGGTGTTGGGCGGATTATTTAAGAAAATCGGGTTGCATATCCAGACTTTTTCGATGGGTAAAAATGCGGCGATGTTTGACAGCACGACGCCCTTTACACCGGAAGAGCGCACGTTTATCACGCACATGATGAAGCAGACCTACGGTCTGTTTACCCGGCGCGTGATGCAATCGCGGGGTAAAAAAATACCGGATATTGCGAAAGTAGCGCGGGGTCGATTATTTCCCGGCTCGATGGCTGTCAGTAAGGGGTTGGTGGACCGCGTGGGGTCGCTGCATGATTCGATTGTCCTTGCCGCCAAGGATGCGAAAATCAGCGGGGCCTACCGCGTCGTGGTGTATCCGCGGGCCCAGTCTCTGACGCAATTGATTCGCCAGCGACTGGGCATGCAGGCGGAACTTCCCGCCGGCTTGAAAATCATGGCCGCGGCCATGCCGGACTCTTACCGCAAAACCATACTGCAGATGTATGAAATGTTGCACGTATTGCGGCAGGATAATGTGATGCTGGCGGCTCCGGTGGGAATTGTGCAGAAATAATCTGTCAGGCCGTCCCCTCGCATAGCGCCTAGGCTTGGCTGGCCCGATAAGTCGTATGATTTAGAAATCGCGTTATAATTCCGCGTTCGTATGTTTTTTAGGAAGCGTGGAATTATGAAAACACAGCGGGTTGGAATTATCATGAATGGCGTCACGGGTCGCATGGGGACCAATCAGCATCTCTATCGCTCAATTGCGGCAATTATTAAGCAGGGGGGCGTGAAACTCAATGATGATGAAGTGATTATGCCGGATCCCATTCTGGTGGGGCGGAACAAGTCCAAGCTGGAGCAATTGGCGGCCGCCACGGGAATAAAATCCATTTCCACCGAGTTGGACAAGGTGATGGCGGATAAAAATTACACCGTTTATTTCGACGCCCAAACCACCGATCGCCGGGCGGCGGCCGTCAAGCAGGCCATAGCCGCGGGCAAGAGTGTTTATTGTGAAAAGCCGGTGGCGGTAAGTTCTGCTGATGCGCTGGAGCTTTATCACCTGGCGAAAGCGGCGGGCGTGAAAAACGGCGTGGTGCAGGACAAGCTTTTTCTTCCCGGCATGCTCAAATTGCAGCAACTGATAAAGACCGGATTCTTTGGCGAAATACTTTCCGTGCGGGGGGAATTCGGCTACTGGGTGTTTGACGGCGGTGCTATTGCCGCGCAGCGGCCAAGCTGGAATTATCGCAAGGAAGACGGCGGCGGGATCATTTTAGACATGCTGTGCCATTGGCGGTATCTGCTGGATAATCTCTTCGGCGGGGTGACGGCGGTATCTTGCCTGGGCGCAACGCATCTGAAAACGCGCTACGATGAAAGCGGCAAGCCGTATACCTGCACCGCGGACGATGCAGCGTATGCCACGTTCGAGCTCCCCAATGGCGTGATCTGCCAAATGAACAGCTCCTGGACGGTGCGCGTGCGTCGCGATGATCTGCTGACGTTGCAGGTGGATGGCACGCAAGGGTCAGCCGTGGCGACATTGCGAAACTGTGTGCTCCAGCAACTCAACGGCACACCCCGGGCGGTATGGAACCCGGATATTGACAGCCCATTAAATCATTTTGCAGCATGGAGCGAAGTGCCCGCACAGCAGGCCTTTGACAACGCGTTCAAGATTCAATGGGAAATGTTCCTCAAGCATATTGTGCGGGGCGATGAATTTCCCTGGACGCTTTTAGAGGGGGCCAAGGGCGTGCAGTTGGCTGAAAAGGGTATGGAAAGCTGGCGCAAACGCGCCTGGGTAAATGTCGAACCGCTGACGGCTTAATGGCGACGGGCGAACTCACATCGTGCAATTAAATCCCATTTCCGCATCCAACTCAACGCTGCCGCATTGAGCTGGTGGAATCTAAATTGCCGCAAGTGCGGCTACGGTGTATCGTTATCAGCTATGAGGCAAACGCTGCTGATACCATCTCTTGTGCTATTGCTTGTCGGATCGATATGTTTTTATATTTCCACGCCCCATCGGCAGGGGGTTGATGCCATTAGCTTCTGTGAAGCGGGTCAGATTCACACACTGGATCCTGATAAAATGACGTGGATGCAGGATATTCGTGTGGCCACCGGTTTATGGGAAGGCCTGGCGCAATTAGATCCCAAAACGCTCGAGCCGGTACCGGGCGTGGCAAAGTCATGGAGAATTTCACGGGACGGTCTGACGTATACCTTTAATCTTCGCCACGATGCACGATGGTCCAACGGCCGGCGCGTTACCACGGCGGATTTTTTATTTGCCTGGAAGCGGATACTCCAGCCCTCTACCGCCGGCGGTTACGTCACCATGCTGTTTCATATCGCCGGGGCGAAAGCTTATTTTAATTCTCTGGCGGCGGGGCGGCATCCGGCATTTGCCAGTGTGGGCATCAAAGCGCCGACGCCTTATAAGCTGGTTGTCACGCTGACGCACCCCTGCGCTTATTTTTTATCTCTCCTGACTTTTCCACCCTTTTTCCCATTGAATCAGACGGCGATGGCCAGATTCCGCTCCGGCGGACAATCGCCCGCGCATTACAATCCGCGATGGACCCGCCCACCATATCTGGTTACCGAAGGGCCGTATTATTTGGCGGCCTGGAAATTTCACCAATACCTTGAATTACGGCCTAATAAATATTACTGGGATCGACAGGCGGTTAAATGCCCGGCATTGTACGTGCGGAATTTTCCGGACAGCCAATCCGCATTTCTGGCGTATCAGAGTGGGGCGGTAGATGTGCTTTCGTTTGTGCCGACGCTTTTTGCCCCGGCACTTCTGCGTCAGCAACGGCATCATATGCGGGATGATGTGCATTATCGGCAGGTATTCGGATCCTATTATTACAATATCAACTGTCGCCATAAGCCGTTGAATAACCCGCTGATCCGCCGGGCCTTGGATATGGCCATTGATAAGCGGGCGATTGTGAAACATATTTTGCGCCTGCCGGATCGAACGCTGGAGGTCCTGGTTCCACCGGATAGTATTCCCGGTTATATCAGCCCGCATGGTCTATCCATGAATATTCCGGCTGCCAGAAAATTGCTGATAAAAGCGGGCTACCCCGGTGGCCGGGGGTTGCCGGTATTCAAATTTCTGACCAACAGCGGGGCGGCTATTAACATTAGAATCGCCCAGGCGGTAGCGGAAATGTGGCGGCACAATCTGGGCGTGCGCGTGAGCATACACCAGGAGGAAAGCAAAATCTTTAATCAGGATGTGGTGCAGGGTAATTATGATATCGCTCGTGCCGGCTGGTACGGCGATTACATGGACCCCACGACATGGTTAGATTTGTACCGTTCCGGGAATCCTAATAATCTCACCGGCTTTTCCAATCCGCGACTTAACACGCTGCTGCACGAGGCTTCCCGTCAGGCTGACGTGGCCCAGCGTTTCGCACTACTGCATCAAGCTGAAAAGTTACTGGTTACGCGGTGGATGCCGTCTCTTCCGCTGTTTCAATACAGCGACGGCCTGATGTACAATCCGCAGCGCATTGGCGGTATATCCACCAATGTCCGTATGATCACCTTGTTCAAATATATCCATAAAATACTCCCCGCGGTGCCGCAAGTTGCGGAGGCTCTCCGATGAAGAAATTTATTGTTTCGCGATTGCTGCAGTCGGCGGTGGTGGTATGGATCGTATACACCGTAACGTTCTGGTTGCTGATGGCCACGCCGGGCGATCCGTTTATTGGGAAGAAGCAGCCGCCAGCGGCGGTGCTGGCGGCCTTGCGGCAACGCTACGATCTTAATAAAGGCGATTTTCATGCTTATCTGGCGTATGGCTGGCGCATTATCGCACATGGCGATTTTGGCCCAACGATCAGTTATGCCAACTGGACGGTACTGGATGTGATACGCAATAGTCTGCCGGTATCGGTGGCCTTGGGGGCCATGGCACTACTTATTGCGCTGTGGCTGGGTGTGGCGGCGGGAGTGCTGGGAGCGGTATATCGTGGCCGCTGGCCCGATGTTGCACTGGCGGTTGGTACGCTGCTGGGAATCAGTCTTCCGACATTTGTCATTGGCTCAGGCCTATTGATGTTGTTTGCGGTGGAAACGTCGCTGTTGCCCTCGGGCGGATGGGGATCCATTCATCAATTAATTTTGCCGGCGTTTACGCTGTCCGTGTTATTTTTAGCCTATTTAGCAAGATTATCGCGCGCCAGCACCTTGGATGTTATTTCTTCGGACTTTGTTCGTACCGCCCGGGCCAAGGGCTTATCACCCATGAAAGTTATTGCGGGCCATGTCCTGCCCAACGCATCAATTCCGGTGCTGGCTTTTTTGGGACCGGCCACCGCCAGTGTGCTGACCGGATCATTTATTGTTGAAAAAATCTTTGCCATCCCCGGGCTGGGAGAAGTATTTGTCAATGCCTGTTTGGACAAGGACATACCGCTGGTATTAGGCATTGTCCTTGTATATACCGTTCTGCTGGTATTAATGAATCTATTGGTCGATATCGCGTGCGCGTTTGCCGATCCGCGCGTACGGCTTTAGCGCGGCGACGATTTTATCGTACTGGCAGACTTGTGAAGGGGCCGAACAGAAATACCAAAGCGTAAAAGGCAATGTTCGCCACCAGCACCAGAATGCTTAAGGTCATGGCACTTTTAATTTTCGGGGAGATGCCCACCGCGATACCAGCAATGGCGCAGCCTAGAATATGCAGTTCGAGATCCAGGGATCCCGCAAAGCCATAGTCGACGATTGGAGCGTGTGGAAGATAGTTAAAGTGTACAATCCAATTAACAATCAGGCACGCAATGCCGGCGGCCAGTACAATCAGCCACGCTAACGTGTGAACCGGCCCGGCGGCTTGATTTTGGTCAGGGCATGGAGCGAAAGATGCGGGATCAAGGGTTAATATTTGCTGGCTCATGTTAGGGCTTCCTTTATCAAACAATCGGATTTTAGTGTGAAAATGGCTCGGCAGGCAAGTCAATGACCAGAAAAAATTCCCCAACATCGCCTGCTATCGCACTTTCGGGAACCCTGCCCACGCTTTTACGTCTGGCGATTCCCACCATCGCCGGCACGATCAGCTATACCCTCATGCAGTTTATGGATGGTTGGATGCTCTCGATTGTGGATCGGCAGAATCAATCGCATGGCGTTAATCTGGCGGCTTCATTTAATGGCGGAATCAGCGTGTGGGTGTTGGTTTCGGCGTGTGTGGGCGTGGCGGGGGTTATCAATACGCTTGCGGCTCAGTCGCTGGGGCGAAGCGAACAGGATGCGCCGGCCCGGTTCGCCTGGCAGGGGTTGTGGCTGGCTGTTGGATCGTTGGTGGTTTTCTATCCGTTAATTCCCTTGGTGCCGTGGTGGTTCCGGTTGTTAGGCCACCATAATCCGCTGCTGCATCTGGAGGCACTTTTCGCGCAGATCATGCTGCTGATTGCACCGATCAACTTCGCCAATTCCATTTTAGGAAATTTCTTTCTGGGTGTTCATCGGCCGGTCCATCAGTTTACCGCGGGCGTGGTGGGGAATGTCGTTAATTTGATTTTAGACTGGATATTAATTTTCGGTCACCTTGGCGCACCGCCTTTAGGTTTGCTGGGGGCCGCTTTAGCCACCAGCATCGCCTCAGGTGTATCGCTGGCAATCCTGGCAAGTATTTTCCTGTCGCATCGCTATAACATCAGCTTTTATACACATCGCGGATTACGACTGGACGTAAAGAAACTTTGGCAGATATTGCGCATTGGTTTGCCGGCGGGACTGCAATCATCCAGCGACATTCTCTGCTGGACTATTTTCTCTCTGGCTTGGGTGGATCATTTCGGCAGCGCTGCAGCCGAGGCGCAAAGTGCGGTGATGCGCTATTTAAGTTTGTCATTCATGCCTGCTGTGGGAATGAGTATGGCGGCCTGTGCGCTGGTGGGCAAACGGATCGGCCAGGGGGATATTATCGGGGCTCGTCATGCGGCCCGTTGGGCGGTGGTTATCAGCATGGCATATATGGGCGTTTGCGGGTTGATATTTTTGTTCTTTCGCGGCGCGTTGGCGGGTTTTATGCTCGGACCGCCGGCGCAGCGGCATATCGCTGAAAAGTTGCTGATATATTCAGCGATTTTCCAGATCTTTGACGGCATGAATATCGTGTATATCGGTGCGTTGCGCGGCGCGGGCGATACGCTGGTGCCCACGATCTACACCACAGCTCTGGCGTGGGGGTTGTGCGTCGGTGGCGGGGGGCTGGTGATGTGGCTGGAGCCGGGATGGGGAGCCTCTGGACCATGGATCATGGCGACGTTGTATGTGTGCATTTCCGGAATCTGGAGTTTCTGGCGGTGGAAAGGTCGCGCCTGGCAAAGATTTGACGTGCTGGGTGAAAAGCTGCGTTCCCGACAGGTCCCGGATGCGGCACTTTAACGGGTCAACACCGCGCCACGTTACCGCGTTGTCACTTTACATACCCGGCGCTTTCCTACCTGCAATATCGGAGAATCGCTTATGGATACCTGGATTCTAGGATCGCTGATTTTATTGCCGCCAAAGCTCACTGCTCCGCTTTCCACCAGTCGCCGGGCCTCACTGGTGGAGGGAGCGAATCCTACCGCCTTGATCAGGGCCAGCAGGCCGATATGGCCCTCTTTAACCAGTTCGGAATCAATTTCCTGCGTGGCTATTTCCTGGGGTAATTGTCCTTCGGTAAACCTTCGGCGGAAATCATCGGCGGCGGCCTGTGCATCAGCATCGCTGTAAAATTGCCGCACAATGCAGAGTGCCAATTCTTCCTTGGCCTGGCGTGGGTGGGTTTGAGTGCCGTCAGTGAGCTTGGCGATTTCCGCTGGCGATAACGGCGTGCAGAGTTCAAACCACTGCTTCATCAGAGAATCGGGAATGCTCATGACTTTCCCGAACTGCTCCCGCGGTGCCTCAGCAATACCTACATAATTTCCCAGAGATTTTCCCATTTTCTGTACGCCGTCGGTACCGCACAGAATTGGCATGATCAGGACAATTTGCGGCTCCTGCCCCTGGCCGGCCTGCAAATCCCGTCCGACGAGATTATTAAACGTCTGATCGGTTCCCCCCAGCTCTACATCCGCCTTAATCATCACAGAGTCCCAGCCCTGCATTAACGGATACATGAATTCATGGATATATATCGCTTCCCCCGCTTTGTACCGCTCACTGAAGGTATCGCGTTCCAACATGCGGGCCACGGTCATCTGTTGGGCCAGGCGTAAGGCGTCGGCGAAGTTCATGGTGGAGAGCCACTCGCTGTTGCGGCGGATTTCCAATTTCTCCGAGCTGGTATCCAGAATTTTTCCGGCTTGCGCAAAATAAGTTGCCGCATTTTCCTCAACCTGCTGTGCTGAAAGCACGGGCCGCGTTTTCTTCTTGCCTGTCGGATCGCCGATCATCGCGGTAAAGTCGCCAATGATCAATACCGCCCGGTGTCCTAAATCCTGAAATTGCCGCAGTTTTCGCAGCACCACGGCATGTCCCAAATGTAAATCCGGTGCGGTGGGATCCATTCCCAGTTTGATCCGCAACTGTCGGCCCTCTTTAGCGGCCTTGATAAGCCGATTCTGCAATTCTTTTTCGGAATAAATATGATCCACGCCCCTACGCAGGGTGTGCATGGGGGCGGTGATGTTGTCGGGGACAGTATCAGTCATGTAGGCGGCTCCAAAAATTACTCACGCTCTAGTTTAGCCGATAGAATAATTTCCGTCACAGCGAGAAATCCTGACCGCCCCGGCGGCGGGTATGGTTGGTTTCTGATCCTTTCTTTGCAAGGTTGTTAAATTGGACTACTATTATCATTTCGTGGTTTGTTTAATTGGTGGATAATGCCCTACGAAACCTTGCGAGATTTTCTAACTGAACTGGACAAGATGGGAGAACTGCGGAAAATTTCCGCCCCTGTTGATCCGGTGCTGGAGGTGGCGGAAATTGCCGACCGTGTGAGTAAATCGCCCACACGGGATGGGCACTATCCGGCGGGTGAGGCGCCGTTTGCGGCGAAAGCTCCCCGCCATGGAACCGCTGCGATTAATCAGGCGGTGCTGTTTGAAAACGTCAAAGCTTCGGATTTCCCGCTGGTAATTAACACGTTTGGATCTTATCGCCGCATCCATGCCGCCTTAGGATGTGAGAGTCTCGATGCTTTGGCCCAGCGCATTGCCGATTTAACGCAGCCGCAGTTGCCGGTGCGGCTGATGGATAAGATGAAAAAAGGTCTGGATTTGTTGAAACTGGCCGGTTATGGCCCCAAAGTTCGGTCTGGGCCGGGATTGTGCCAGGAAGTGGTTCATATCGATGATGCCGATATTACGCGCTTGCCCGTGATTCAATGCTGGCCGAAAGATGGCGGAAAATATATTACGCTGGGTCAGGTGGTTACCCGGCATCCGGAAACCGGGTCGCGGAATCTGGGGATGTACCGCGTGCAGATCTTTGATAAGAAATTGACCGCCATGCACTGGCATACACATCATGACGGCGCGCGGCATTTCAGGGCGTGGGCCAAACTGGGAAAGCCCTGTCCGCTGGCTATTACGCTCGGTGGAGAAAGCGTTTTACCCTATGCCGCTACGGCCCCCTTACCGCCGGGAATTGATGAACATATATTTGCCGGTTTCCTGCTGGGCCGCGGGTTGGACTTGGTGCCCTGTAAAACTGTGCCGCTGGAAGTGCCGGCTAATTGTGAATTTGTCATAGAGGGGTATGTCGATCCGAATCAAACGGTTCTCGAAGGGCCGTTTGGCGACCATACGGGGTTTTATTCTCTGGCTGATCAATATCCCGTATTCAATATTACGGCCATAACGCATCGGCGGAATCCGATTTATCCCACCACCATCGTCGGCAAGCCGCCGCAGGAAGATTATTATCTGGGCAAGGCCACGGAGCGTGTATTTCTGCCGTTGCTGAAAATTATTGTGCCGGATGTGATTGACTATGATTTGCCGATGTTTGGAGCGTTTCATAATTGTGCGTTTATTAAAATCCGTAAGGAATATGCGTATCATGCCCGCAAGGTGATTCATGCCATTTGGGGTGCCGGGCAGATGGCATGGACCAAAATGGTCATTGTGGTTGATGAACATGTCGATGTGCATAATCAGGATGATGTGCTGTTTCACGTAGCAGCCAATGTCGATCCGCGGCGCGATACATTTATTGCCGAGGGGCCATTGGATATCCTGGATCATGCCGCTCCGGCCATGGGCGCGGGAAGCAAACTGGGCATTGATGCCACACGCAAGTGGCCCGGTGAGGGAACCGTGCGGGATTGGCCCGACGAAATTGAAATGGATGCGGCCACCGTTAAAACTGTCACGCAGCGTTGGAAGGAATATGGATTCTAATATGGTCAAAACCCGATTCGCCCCGTCACCGACTGGATTTTTACACGTTGGCGGAGCCAGAACCGCTTTGTTCAACTGGTTGTTTGCCCGCAAGCATGGCGGTCAATTTGTTTTGCGCATTGAAGATACGGATCAGGTACGGTCTACCGCGGAATCCGCCGCCGGGATTCTTTCTGACCTGCAATGGCTGGGCCTTAACTGGGATTGCGGCCCGCAGCCCGGTGGAGTGAAAAATGAATATTTTCAATCCATGCGGCTGGAGCTTTATAACGCGCATCTGGACAAGCTGGTAAAGGACGGTCGCGCCTATGAAGCCTACGAAACGCCCCAGCAACTCGCGGCCATGCGCATGGTGGCGGAAAAAATGAAGCGGCCCTTCCGCTATCGCCGTAACATGCCGGGACGTGCTGAACGTGGCGGCGGGCCAACCGTGCTGCGGTTTGAAATGCCCTTTGAAACCATCACGTTTCATGATTTAATTCTGGGTGACATTTCCGTCGGCGGTGAGGAACATGATGATATCATCATACGTAAATCCGACGGCTTTCCTACGTATCACTTTGCCGTGGTGGTAGATGACCACGATATGGGCATCACCCATGTGCTTCGCGCTCAGGAACATCTGATGAATACGCCCAAACATCTAGGCTTGTACAAAGCGCTGGGATGGCAGCCGCCGGCCCATGCCCACATGCCGCTGGTGTTTAATATGGACAACACCAAAATGTCCAAACGGGATAAAACCAAAGCCGCACGGGCGGCCGCGGCGGCATGGATCAAGCAGGGCAACACGCTGGAAACTCTGGTTGGAAAATCCGGTCTCACCGCGGATCAGTTGAAGGAATTTCTGGATAAAAAAACCGATGATTCCCGCCTGGCAGCGGCCATCGGTGCTGCATTAGCTGTGCCCCTGCCGGAAATTGATGTGCAGGATTTCCGGCGCAGCGGATATCTGTCCGATGCGCTGCTGAATTTTATCGCCCTGATCGGCTGGTCCCCGGGGGAAAACCGGGAGATTCTTACACGCGAGGAAATGCTGCAACTATTTTCGCTGGAGACTATTGGCAAAACCAGCGGCCGCTTTGACCGCAAAAAGCTGCTATGGATGAACGGTGAATATATCCGCAAGCGTACCATGGATGATCTGCTGCATGATCTTACAGCTTTTAATGCGGTCACTAATTACCCGATCAAGCACGCCCCAGAGTCGCAACAGCGCGACCTCTTGGCGATGTACCAGGAACGCACGGGCACTTTGGCTGAAATGGCGGAAAATTCCTGTTTCTTTTTTGAAGAACCAAAGTTGGACGCGGCAGCCTTTAAAAAGCATGTTGAATCCGGTAATGGCCGAGCGGTGTTGCAACAGATTCGCGACATGTTGGATTCCGTCACCGATTGGTCTAAGGATCAATTGGCCCCGGTGATTGAAAAAATCATTGAACTGGGCGAAAAGCGTGGCTCCGCGCCTCAGACCCTGCGCGTGGCCATTTGCGGCGGATCGGTTTCGCCGCCTCTGCTGGAAACACTGTGCCTGCTGGGCCGCGATACCACCCTGGCGAGGATTGATAGAACACTGCAAAAATAGGGTGACAACAGCCATGGCTCGGTCACGATCGGCCACGCACAAATGCCAGGGCGACCGCGCGGATAGGGATCCACAGAATTCACCGGTTACCCCAGATTTACGTCTCGTAGCTCAATGCGGCAGCGTTGAGTTTGCGGCGGAAACGCGATCAGATGACGCGACACTTTCCGCCCCGTCGCGGTTGGCCATCGGCCGGACCTCCGCCATCCCGCGTTGGGCGGCAAACAATTACCTGATGGAAACCGCAGGCACACTATTTGTGGCAACATCCGCCGCTTCGGTGGCTTGGTACTGGCCGCCTGGGCCTATGACATCCGCTGCCTGACGATCAATTTGTTCTTCCAGCATCCGGCGCAATCGGTTCAGTGCGCGGACTTCTAACTGTCGCACACGGGCCTTGGTAATGCCCATGCGCTGCGCAATTTGCGATAGACTCGTGGGACCTTCTCCGGCTTCCAGGCCGTAATGGGCTGCTAAGAGATCATGTTCCCGCCGGGGGAGTTTTGCCATGGCATCTATGAGCCGGCCCTGCATCAACAGCATGTCCACCGCGTCCGGGATGCTTTGCTCCTGGGATTCGCCAAGTTCATCGAGCAAATCGTTTTGGGTGGTAACCAGGCGCTGATCCACGCGGGTGCAGTTATCGCCGATCCTACGGGCAAAGTTTTTCATCAGCACGTATGTGAGGTAGGTGCTGAATTTCACGCCGCGGGAAAAATCAAACGTGTCCACGGCGCGCATCATCCATAAATTGCCATCGGAAATTAATTCAAAGAGATCATGCTGCGCATGCTGATGCTTTCTGGCCACGTGCACCACCACCCGCAAATGCGATTGCAAAATTTGATTGCGTATCGCACCGGCTGTTTCCAGCAGCAATTCAATTTCTTCAATATCGGCCGTGCGGGCGGCGTTTACGTCAATGCGGGCTTGCAGCCGGGCGGCCTTTGCTTTGAGATAATTCATTCTTCTAAAGGCATCGGTCATCACCGCCTGGCCCAACATGGGCTGGCGGAATACATCCGAGAGATAGGCGGGGATATCATTGGGTTGCCGGAGCACAATTTGTTCTTTGGCCTCTATGCCGGCCAAGGGCACCGTTGGCTCGCGGCGGGCTTTTTCCGGTAGAACCTTAAGGATAATCTGATCCGCATCAGGGTGATCGAATAAGGGGTTGGTCACAAAGCGGATGAGCAATGTTTTAATTTGCTGGGCCTTGTCCTGGTTGACTACACGATAAATACTGGAGGTCGTGCGACAATAACGTTTAGCCAGGCAATCCACGGATATACCGCGATCAAAGCAATCGACAATGATGCGTTTGTCCTGATCTGTCAGCGGACCGGCGGTGTCCGGAAAAACGGCTTGGTCAGGATGTTCGGCATCCCAGCGGCGTATGACATAGCGGATGGTTTCCGGGCTGCGTTTGGTGTGCCGGGCGATGCGACGGGAAATAAGTTTCAGGCAGCACCGACAATGCACCGCTAAGCGTCGGGCGCGGCGAATAATGTCCGCCTTTTCTTCTTCAGTAAGTTGGCGGAATCGCGCGGATTTTTCTACGCGAACCGCAAATTGGGTCGAGAAGCGTGTCACATCCGAAGTTAAAAAGCCCAGGCGTTTGATGCCGTCGGGATAGACAAATCGCATGGCGGCCAAGCCGCGGCGTCGCCAGCGCTGGATGGTCTTGGTGGAGACCTGAAATTTTTGTGTGATCTGTTCCAAAGAAAGTACGTCATCGCCCGCTTGGGTAACCGGAATATTCAGCGAATCGGAAACACTTTCCACCAGGGAGGCGATGTCGGCCAATAAAGCTCTGCCGGAGATAATATGATCCGCCGATTCTTTGGCCCGATAAGCAGTCAAACGATAAAGAACGAATTCCCATGGGTAATCTTCCGTGGCGTCGATCTGCCCGATCAGTTCCAGCGCTGCGCGCAATTGCTGGTGTCGCTTGGCCATGGGCGTAAAGGCCATCTGCTTGGCAAGCTCTTCAATTTTTGGGTCTGTCCAGATCATGCAGCACGCACCCCTAACATTACATCAGTATGTTATCTCGGTTTGGACGGTAAAGAAACAAAAAAATATGCTTTTTTTGTATTTTTAGGACGAAAAATCTCTTAATTTCGCCTTTGGGTATATCCGTAATAATAAATGGACGTGCATCCCCACGTAATAAAATTCGGTTATAATGCGCTCGTCGGTTATGTGGAAGGCGAAAGATGGTTAAGGCGATACTATTTGATCTAGCGGATACGCTGCTGCAGTTTGATCACTTGGATCATCGAAGCTTATTTCTCTTAGGGGCCAAAGACACTTACCGCCATCTGCATGGCTTAGATGCTTCGCTGCCGGAATTTGAAACTTATACGCGCATTCACTTTCGCGCATTTCGTCGGAAATATATCTGGTCTAATATTCGTCGCCGGGACTTCAACGTCAACGACGTGATTTGTCAGGTGTTATGTAAACTTAATATTACACTGTCTCAAGATGAAATTTCGGCTCTGGTATGGCGGTGGTATAAGCCGGTGGTGCACCGCGCGACGGTGGAGGCCGGCACACACGCCATGCTGCGGGAGTTTCAACGCCAGGGCCTTAAACTGGCGATCGTGTCAAATACCTGCGCCCCGGATTATTGTCTGGACCGGCATCTCGAGCGCGAGAAACTTCTGGAATTTTTTCCCACACGTATCTATTCCTCCAATACGATTTATCGCAAGCCCCATCCCGTGATTTTCCGCGTAGCGCTGGAGCAACTGGGGATCAGTCCCGAACAGGCGGTATTTGTCGGCGATACACTTGGCGCCGATATTCAGGGTGCACGCCGAGCCGGCATGACGACCGTCTGGAAACCGGCTCTGCGCACGCAAACAACTAGAAAGCGCCGCGTGCGCCCGGATCACGAAATTGAAAAAATTGTAGAGCTGGCGGATATTGTACTGAATTCCGCGAATTTTGATGGTCAGCGCGATCGCCATGCTATAAACTTTAACTCATGACATCTTCACTGGAGATCTCCTATGTCAAGAAAAGAAATTGAGCGACAAGCCAGATACCTGGCAAAAGACAATCGCGCCGTAGAGCCGTCGATTAGTAGTGTGTATTGGTTTCCCGCGGACGCCGAAGTTCGTTTGATCGAGCTGATCACGGAAATTCCCATAAGCGACGACCAGCGTGTGCATCCGTTTTATTTCCGAGGTTCAAAAAAGCATAAACTTCCGTTTCGGTCCGCTATTGCCATGATCAGGCCGGAAGAGTTTAAGCAGCTCAAATTGCCCGAAGATTGGGGAAGTTGGGCCGACGCGAAGGAGATCACCGATGCCGGCTGATAACTGGTCTGAGGCGTTTCTCGACCAAGCCAAAAGTGACTTCAGCGTTATGGAGATGCTCAACAAGTCCAACTTTCCCGATTGCCACTGGTTTCACTATCTTCAGATGACCACTGAGAAGCTGGGGAAAGCGATGCTTTCGACGTCCGAGCCGGGACTTCCCCCAAAGTTTACGCACATCGCGCTGGTGCGGTCCTTGCAATTGCTCAAGGCCAATCCTCGTGTCCGAGCGGACATGAAAATGGGCGGCAGGCAATTTGCGGCGTACATTGATTCTCTGTCGGACCTCGCAAAGTGGATTGAGCGTCTGGCACCCAGCGCAGCGGGGCAGGGAGGTGCAAATCCGGAATACCCGTGGGCTGATAAGAAAACCGGCAGCCTTATTGTTCCCGCCGATTTCAGCTTTTCCGAGTATAGTTCCGGGTACAAGGTTCAGTTGATAAAATTAAACGAGCTTCTTCGGTCGCTCTTAAAAAACGGATTTTAATAAATCGCTGGGATGATCAGCTGCGAGAAGGCCGGGCAGCGACCGCCAGGCGGTTTAACCCGGTCATCGCTTCAGATTCCAACGCTGTAAAGGTGTGTTTGCCGGGCCAGTGGGCGTGCATGATGGCTGCTAACTGCGTTTGTCCGCCCATGGTAAATATCTCAGTGTCAACAGGATGAATCTGGGAAAGCCTTTCAAATCTTTGGCGGCTGGCCTGGGCGAGAGATCGGATGGCCGCATACAGCATATCCTGGCGGTTGGTGGCCAAGGTCAAATGTTCAAATGAGGCGGCGCGGGCTTCGGTGGCGGTGCGATCGCCCGCCAGATAGGGCGAAAAAATAACTTCGGTATTCGCCGGTACTAAGGTCTTCATGTCGCGCAGTGTTTTGCCCAGTTGCTCCGTCAGTTTGTGAAACTTTTTTGAGGAATAGTCGGCAAATAAATTGTCCTTCAGCCAGTGCATGGTAGATCCGCCGGCGGCGATTGTGCTTACCGCCAGCCAGCGCTTGGGTAACTTATGACCCGTGCCCAGCGGGCGGGTCAGCAGATCATCGGCGGGAGCGGGCTTTTCCAGACATAACGCCAATACATCCGTTGAACCCGCGCTGTGAACCAATCGACCGGGGCGACAATCCGTGGCCAGCATGGCAGCGCTGGTATCCACCAGCGATGCAAATACCGGGCAACCTTCCGGCAATCCAAGCTGATTGGCGGCGTCGCGGGTAACTTTACCAGCGATCTGATCGGCAAAGAGTATCCGCGGCAGTTGTGATTCCTTCACACCGACCAGTTGACATATTTCCGGAATCCAGCCGGAAAGTTTAATCGAATCATATAACCCCAGAAACGCCGATTGCGATGGGTCAATAACCCATTGCCCCGTAAGGTGATGGATAAGCAGTGACGTGGGTTGACCGATATGGGCGATTTTCTTGAACAGGTCTGGTTCGTGGTGTTTGAACCACAACAGAGTTGTGCTGCCGATGCCGCCGGGAAAAGGACGATTGCCGGTAAGCTGCAAATGACGGTCCTTGCCGATTTGTCGCTCAATTTCTGCGGACTCTTTAACGCTGCGTCGATCTTGATGTGTCACACAGCCAAATAATAGTGCATTGCTTTTATCAGTGGCGACAACGCCGGGACAGAAGCTGTCCAGGGTAATGGCGTCAATTTGGTGATGGGAGGCGGTTATGCGGCTAATTGCCTTGCGAAGACTTTTTAGCAGTTTTGCTGCCGGGATTTCAACTTCCGCCCCGTGGAAGCGGCTGAACACATCCACCTTCTCGAGGTGTTTAATGATGCCGTTTTTACAGAAGGCTGCCTTAATGGAGGATGATCCAACATCCAGAGCCAGAACTTTCATGTGCAACTCCAAAAAATACAATTACGCTGAAACTTCAGGTTCCAAAAGGACGTCCATCACTTGTCCCACCAACTCCGCTGCAGGCTGTTGCGGCAAGGCGGTCAGCCAGTTCACGCCATCAAAGCGCTTCAGCCAGGTGCGCTGCAACTTGGCTAAGTGGCGGGTCTGAATTTTAATATGCTCCAAAGCCTCATCCAGCGGTAGTGCTCCGGTGAGATATTCTATCATTTGCTTATAGCCCACGGCTTCGCGAGCCTGCATCGATAAACCCTTGGGGTGTTCCAGCAACGTACGAACTTCCTGCAATAATCCCTGTTCCAGCATCAGGCCCACGCGCTGATTAATACGCCGATTCAAGTCGGTTTTGTCCCGCGTTACACCGATAATACGATAATTCAGTTGCGGACGACCGGCCTGCCATTGCGTCTGCAGGGTGCTGATGCCCACGCCGGTAATCTGAAACACTTCCAAGGCTCGGATAATGCGTCGCAAATCATTGCGGTGAATCCGTTGCGCCGCCACCGGGTCCACCTGCGTCAATTGCCGATGCAACTCCGCGGAACCGGACTTTTCCGCCTCTGCCGCCAGGGCTTGTCTGATTTCCATATTGGCCGCCGGCCCTTCAAACAGTCCTTCCAGTATCGCACGCAAATAAAGCACGGTGCCGGCCACGAGAATCAGCGGGCGATTTTCCACGCGATGTTGCTGCATAATGGGTTCAGCCATCGCTGCAAAGCGGGCTGCGGAAAAAGATTCCCATGGATCCGCGACATCGATCATCGTATGAGGTATGGCCGCTTGGGCGGTGCGGGAGGGTTTGGCTGTGCCAATATCCATGCCCCGATAAACCTGCATAGAATCGACGGCCATAATCGTGGCGGGCCGAGAATCGGAATGCTGCCACCGCGCCGCCAAGGCTTCCGCAAGTTCCGATTTTCCGGCAGCCGTGCAACCAACAATGACAAGAAGCTTATCCATACCCGAAGTATAATAGCTTATCGTCGGCACGTGTAGGATATTAAATATGGAGCGCAGGGCGGCAGTATAATGCGTGCCAAAAGGAACTTGGAGCAATAACATGAGTTGCGGCCCTTCACACCGGTTGGCAGTTCGTCGGCTCGCTATTGTCGCTGGATGCGTGCTTGCCTCCGGGGCGGCGGGAACCATGGCCGGCTGCTCATATTGGCCTGCTGTGCGCGAGTCTTACAGCCGGCGTGTGCGGGTAGTGGACGGGCCGGCCGCAGACCCCGCGAAATTGGTGGCAGTGCAGGCCCGAGTTGTGAAGTTGCGATACCCGCACTTTGGGTGGAAATCCACCGCGTCGCAAAACATGGATGTCGACGAGCCGCTTCCCACACCTGTAACTAATCAAAAAAACAGGCCTGATCGCTACATTAATAGTGAACCAGACAACGATGACGTGTCTTTTATATGGCATCGTGTTTTTATCACCGCGATGGCCTATTTGAAGATTGTTGGGGGGAAAGTGCCGCACCATTCGCGTGTGCGATACATTGATCTGGATTTTGGTAATGACCAGGTTCTGGAATATTATCTGAGCATCGGCAGAGTAGTGACGCTACGCTTCACCCCCGGCGGGCGTCTTTATGATATTCCCCACGCGCCGCCCTGAACGTTTCAGCTTCTCCGATTTTCCCCATTACCCAAGACCGACTGCGTGATGGCGGCAACTGCTGCGGCGGCGGTTTCAATTCGCAGGATGTGGCTTCCCAAACGGACCGGTGGCGTATGCTGGCTCAGGAGTTCTTCTTCCTCCACGCTCCATCCACCTTCCGGGCCGATCATCACGGTTATATCCGAGTATGCGGGATCCATAGGCTTTGCGACTCTTTCTGACTGCCACAGTGCGAGGCGTTGCGCTAATTCTTGTGTGGCATCAACATGGGTCCATATTATTGTTCTCGTCTCGGCGCTTTCCAGAAGCTGGCGGGGAGTTTGCGGAGTCTGGATTGCCAGCAGGCGTGATCGTCCGCATTGTTTGGCCGATTCCACAGCCATGCGAATCCACTTCTCCATTTTTTTTGCTTCCGCACTGGGGCGCACGACGCTGTAGCGGCAATCCAGCCAGATCAGGCCGGCGGCACCAAGTTGGCTGATCTGCTCAAGGAGTTGATAGGCCCGATCAGCTTTAGGAATGGCTGTGGCTATGGTCAGGTTGTACGCAGGTGGCGGGGAGACTGTGATCGGATTGGTTAACTTGTAAAAAACATGTTTCTTTTCAATGCTGATACTTGCCGGAGCATACTGGCCGCTGCCGTCAAAGAGAATCACCGATTGGCCATGATCCAGACGCAGCACATCGCGGGCATGATGGGCTTGGTCGTCAGGCAATTCACCGGAATCCAGGAGCGGTGAAACATAAAAGCGCGGCAGGCTCATGATCATGCCTTTTATTGAATGACTACTTTCGGTAACGCCTTGGACGCGTTGGTTCGCCGCAAGACCAGCAAATCCGCATCAGAATTAATACCTGAGGGCCCTGTCCATTGCAACACGGAGTTGGCAATGCGAAAGCCGCGTTCCACCGCAACGGGGGGAAAATCGGCGGCACTGTTTCGCTGCGGATCGCTGATCCATACCACACCCTGCGGTGCCAGCAGATGATCAATAGCATCCAGCAGAATGGGATGCAGCCGCCGTTCATACAGTACATCGGAGGCTATGATCCAATCAAATTGCTCGTTGATCGGTTCCCGCCAGTCCATGTGGCGCGCCGTCACGAGACGGGGAGAAATCTTGTTGCAATTGGCATTAAAAGCCGCAAAATCGACGGCCTCTGGATCATAATCGGTGAAGGTCACATGCCAGCCGCGCATGGCGGCGGCGATACCGGCAATTCCCAGCCCGCATCCCAGTTCAATCGCACGGGGTGGCACAGCGTCCAAGCACGGCCGTAGTGTCGGCGGAGAATCTTGGCCGCTCAAAATATGTTCCGCCAGCATGATGCTGCTGGGCCAGATCACCGGCCAATAGGGCAAATAGTTATCTTTTTTATAGCGTGCTTCAACGGTTGGATCATCCAACAGCGAATCAGGGTCGGCTGGCGCAAAAATTTCCAGCCGATGCGCTCCGGCCATCAATTCGTGAAGCCGGATGGGATAACGGGATTGCAGTGGCGGGCGCTGTGTCATGGGTGCGTACCTGGTACGGGCGTTGCCGGCGCTGTGGCGGGGGATGTTGCCGCGGGCATGGTGCTTGGCCCGGCATGATGCGTGGTAAGAATGATCGTGGCGACAATGCCGATAAACAGCACTATAGCTGTGGCAATAACAAACCGCGTCCATGGGGATAAATTTAAGCCTTCAATGGTGTCATCCGCGCCGGAAGTTTTTTTCCGCGGAGCCAGCAGCGGATCGTACGCCAGCATGGATTGTTCATCGGCCCCGCCCAAGGTGGCGGCCTCAATCTGAATCGCGGCTGCCAGGCGTGCCCACACGTCCGCAGGCATGGGTAATTCTGTCGCCGCAGCAGTGGTAGAAGCTGACACCTCGCCAAGTTCTGCATGAATGTGCTGCACCAGCCATAGCATCTGATTGTCGCGGGGGGCCTCGTTGCGAACATACTCACGAAAAGCGCTACGAATTCCGCGCTGCAATGCAGTTTCCGCCACGTTCGGCGTGCCACCCTGACACGCCACGGTGTACAACGCATTGCGCTGGGCTTCCAGCAATTCCAGAAATTTACGTCCGGCGGATTCAATCATCAGTGTGTTCCGTACTCTGATGGATTACCGGGGGGCCGGTTGGGTCGCTGGCAGGGGGGCAGCCAACGCCTCGGAAATCGTTACGCCGTCATGCTGCATTTTTTCCACCAGCCCGGGCATGACCGGATCCAGTTGGTAAATGCGGATGTATAGCGCTCGGGCATCCTGCTTGCGGCCAACGCTGTCATCGAATCCGGCAACCTGCATAAGCACTTCGGGATTTGATGGTGCCATCGCAGCAGCTTTTGCGAAATTGACCCGCGCGTCATCAAGGTCGCCGATACGTTTATAAAACCGCGCTACGCGCAAGCGTCCCGTGACTCGGCCGGTAAGTTCCGCATCCCGTTCCAGAAAATTCATGGCCTCATTGGGCCGCCCGGCGCGGATCAGCGCTTCAGCCAAGGCACTCTTCACATGACCGAAATTAGGATCAACCGTCCAGGCTGTTTTGTAGTGGAACGCCGCTTCCTGATAACGGGCCAGCATGTAATCTGATGCGCCGGCATAATAATTGGCACGGGGATCAGCGGGGTTGTATTTCAAAGCGTCATTGAATTTCACCAGGGCCGATTGGTAATCGCCCTGATGATATAAAGATAAGCCCTGATTGCGTAATTTCATGGCGGAACTTTCACATCCCGCCAGTAACATCGCACTTGTGGCAAGCACAAGCAGGCCCATCCGTGACCAGTGTTTTGAACGTCGAATTTCCATAAAATAGTGCTCCTGCCATATTCTGTCATAGAAGATGGTAACATTGAACCATGGTTTGGCAAGACTTCAAGGAAAAAGTTTCTCGATTTGCGGTCTTAAAGCATGTCCGCCAAACCGATATTCACTGGGATTTGCTGCTGCAATTGCCCGATCGGCCCCTGTTGGCAACATGGCAGATTCGCGTTGACCCGGAGGGTTGGAGCAGCCAATTTCAAGCGATTCTCGCCATCGCCATCCCCGATCACCGTCTGATCTATCTGGACTTTGAGGGCCAAATCCCCGGCGGCCGGGGGCACGTTACGCATGTCGATGGCGGTGTATTGAAACTTCAAAGCGTTGAGGAAAATTTTATCAGCGGCTACGTGCAGGGGCACAATCTTAACGGTCTGTTGACCCTTACGCGCATGAAAACTGATCGCCCCGGGGTGTCCCAACAATGGCAATTGAAATTCGGCACCGCGTGTGAAACCGAGGGCTGTGCAATTCAAGATGGGCTGTAAAAAAAGACCGCGGATTACGCGGATAAACCGGGGGGCTTCCAACATTCGAGGCTTCCATACGCATTACGCACGCTGATTCATAACGGTTATGGCAATCAGACCTAGCTTTCGCCGGCACCCATACTGCAACGATCCCAAAACAATCCCAGGCCTTGCTCGAACATGCTGATCGAGGATCTCACCGCCTTAGTGTTTTGGGAAAGCAACGCCCAGGTGCCTAGAATCACTCGACAGGCAAACTTTTGGTGGGCCTGTCCGGCCGCATGGCCGCGAATGGTTGCCGTTTGGCGGTTCTCAATACAAGGCGTGATATACCATAGGATACCATTTCATAATAAAGAAAATCAGCCCCAGAAAATTCCGAGTTGTATCCAAAAGTAAAGGCAAAAACGGTAAGCACAAGAACCTCGGCACCTTCAGCAAGCGCGGCTTCGCCGTCAGGCGCGAAGAGCAGATTTATGCGGGACGGACCAGGGTCCCGTTTGCCCAAATAGCACCATTGGCAACGTTCATTCCAATCGCAATGGTATTTGCCCTGCTGCACCAGACCGGACTGATCCGGTCTGCAAGCCTCGGCCAGAACGGAGATATTGGCCAAGCGATGTTCGGTCTGGGTTTCGCCGGACTTATTGCCACGGCCTTTTGGGTCCAACGGCGATATTCCTGGTCGCCGTTTGCCAAGCTCAAGTGGCTTGGGGAAATGTCGCATACGCTTTATGTCATTCATCTTCCTATCGCCACGTTCGTCTGCGCCATTCTTCTGCGATGGCTGGGACCCCGTGCGATCTGGCAGGGGCTTGCGACGACGCCGGCCATTCTTGTGTTGATTCTTGTCATAGCCTATTTCCTGCACTTATTTGTGGAGCGGCCTTTCCTGGCTAAGTCGCGTCGAGCATCGCTACCGCAGCCGATTGCGGCAGTCGCCGACGCTGCACGCCAAGCCTGATGGCCCAGCGGAATTGGTGTACACATCGGCTGTGCTCATCTACCGTGGTTGTCATTTATAGGGGATAATGGTAATATTAAGGGTTCGTCAGGGCATGAAAGATATGCTTTTATGAACCTTGATGACTTTGCTGGAATTGTTACAACAGAGGAAATCGGGTTTAACACATGACGACCACAACCGCCGCCCCAATCGTAAATACACCCACGCCGCGCGACGCCGGCAAGGCCAAGTCTCTTTTTGAGCAGGCTATGAAGTTGGCGCACGCCGGCAATATCGTGCAAGCCGCTGAGAAGTTGGAAGAAGCCCATCAGGCTGATCCGGAAAATGAAGATATCGCATTCAAGCTGGCGTATTACGCTGATCTTCTCGGCGATGATGAATTGTCGCTTTCCATTTATGAATCGCTGGCGCAGCATCAACCCACGCGTGAAGGCGTGCTGTTGAATCTTTCCGTGCTGTATGAAGATGCCGGATATTATGATGAAGCGGAAGAATGCCTGCACCGGCTTCTGTCAGTCAAGCCCAATAATCCGCATGGACGCATGTATTATGAGCATGTGGATAGCTCCATGTATATGGAAGTGCAGGATGATTCTGATAAACGCATTCTGCCGCGCAATATGCTTCTGGAATTGCCCACCACTGATTTTGAACTTTCCGTGCGTGCCCGCAACTGCCTGAAGAAAATGAATATCCGGACGCTGGGTGATCTGGTGCGCACCAGCGAGGCCGAGCTTATCAGCTATAAGAACTTTGGGGAAACCAGCCTGGATGAAATTCGGGAAATGCTTTCCAAGAAAGGCCTGCGACTGGGTCAGGCGGTGGATGAAGCCCGGCAGCAGCAGCGGCAGGAGTTGATTAAACAAGTGGCCGCCAAGGTGCCAGAAGCAGTATTGAATAAACTGGTCACGGAAATGGACCTTTCCGTTCGCGCCAGCAAGGCATTGCAACGCCTGGGCATCAACACGTTGGGCGATTTGGCCAGCCGCACGGAAGCGGAACTCATGGGTGTGAAAAACTTCGGTCAGACCAGCTTGGAAGAAGTTAAGCAGAAGCTCACTGAGTTCGGACTGTCTTTACGTCGCGTTGAGTAGAACCGGCTGCGGCGGGCCGGCCTGAGGCGGCTACAGTCGGGTGAGCTTATAGGTACCGCCGGCGTCCCGCCTGCTTTTGTCGTATTTTCGATGCAGGCAAGATGGCTGCAGTACAACCGATTCCATTGCCTCTTCGTCCCGTTGCGTGGGGATCGGAGTGTAGTGTTTGCAAAACATCCTCCACGCCTGTTGGCACTTTACCGCAAAGGGGTCATGGATGATCCGGATCGCACGTCGGTTGCCACGTTTTGTTCCTTCAGTTGCAGCCCTGTTGACGGGCTTCATGCTATGCGGTTGCCAGACCACGCCAACGACTATTTCCTATAACACAGTCCCACCGCCGCCCACGGTAAGTTCGTTGACTCCGGAACCGGCACCGACCCCGGTATCGCCCATGATGCCACCGGCATTTCCCGCCGTGCCGGCTATTTTGCCAAAACCCAAAATTCTCGGGCCGTTATATCCGGGCATTATTCATTTGGCTTCATGGATGCACGAGCCGTGGATTCGTGTGCGTATTACGCAGGAATCCGTCACGCCGCCGTACATCAATGCTCATCTCTATCGCGGGGTCGTACGCATTGTGCATCTGGCGGATGGGAAATACGCTGCTATTAACAGCTTGCCCATTGAAAGTTATCTGGCGGGCGTGCTTTCCCGAGAACTGTATCATAGTTGGCTGCCGGCGACATATCGGGCACAAGCCGTTGCGGCCCGAACGTATGCGCTCTACCAGATGGAAACCTTTGGCCGCACCCACGTCTGGGATGTTACCGGAGGTCAAAATTCGCAGGTGTACGGTGGGAAAAATGCGGAAACGCCAAACGCATGGAATGCGGTACGCGCTACCACCGGCGATATTATGGAAACGCGGGACAACCAGGAAATGGGCTTGTTCTGCGCCTTTTATTCAGCGTGTAATGGGGGAGCTTCGCAAAGTGCGGCGGAAGCCTGGGGTGACGCTTCCGTACCGCCATTGACCAACCGCCTGTTCGGCACGCTGGATGCGAACTGCCCGGAATTTACCTGGCCGACAATGACTTTCAGTTTGCAGCAAATTACGCAGGCCATAACCTGGTGGGGCCAGAAAAATGATCTGCCGTATCTCGCGGAGCTTGGGCCTATTGTGTCGGTGCGCATTACACAGCGAAACCCGGTTACCCGCCGACCGATGATTATTACGCTTAGAGATGTTGCAGGACATGTTGGAAAAATGCGAGCCGAGGAATTCCGGCTGGCTCTGGCGTTGGATCCGATGCGTACCGTGCCGGCACCGCCAAGCAGTTTTTTTATGATTCAACGCGATGGCAATAATATTCAACTCGTCGATGGGCACGGCTTTGGCCATGGCATTGGATTATCACAATGGGGGGCTCAGACATTGGCCCAACGCGGCTGGCGGGCGAGATCCATTTTGCAAACCTATTATCCGCACTCATGGATTCATAAGGAATGGTAAGGACAGGACCAGAAGTTTAGGGGTTAGGAGTTAGAATGTTTCAGAAGCGCTGTCGCTTCTATTTTGCTTTGCGCATAAACCTGCCCATCCGCACCGTATTCTAACTTCTAACGGATG
>JAJZGH010000255.1 GCA_021798635.1 Planctomycetota bacterium
ACACAACCTTGTTGACCCGCCCGAACATCTTGCTCAACGACTGATAGAACGCCCACGACATTGCCGCCGGGGCAGCCTTGGCAAACGCTTTTGATTGAACCGTCAGCGCCTTGGCCCGCCCCTGTTCAATATTGACCACCTTGGCGGCGTAACCGTCCGCCGCCAATAATTTACCCTTGGCATAACCTTGCGCCTGCGCCACATCCGCGTAGGCTTCGGTTTGCGCCTCGTCCACCAATTGCTCTTGAATTTCCCGAGACCGGACAACATTTTCAAACGCCGCGGCCGGACCCAACAATCTTCCTTGCGCGGTATTTTGCGTCTGACCTTTGGGCGGATGAATATCTTTGATTTCCACGCTCAAAATCACAACGCCGGACTTCATCTGATCCAATACCTTCTGCATGGCCTGTTTGATGCTTTCGGATACCGGCCCGACGTTGGATTCCATGATCTGCTTGAGTGTATTTTGTGCAAATACCCGCGTAACCGCATACAAAAGCACCTGATGCACCAAAGCGGAATCCATCCGCCGCAGATGCAACGCGGAGCCGGCCCCCGTCAAGCCGCCCACTTCGATGATGTTGCTCGTTGAGACATGATCAAAAAATTCGCCGGGATTTTTCACGCGCCACCACGCCGCCACAAAGCCATCAAGCAACTGCGATGCCGGGCTGCCATCCGGATTGACATCCCCAGTTAAAAATTCCTGATCCGGAATGGAAATATGCTGGCTCCAAAAAGAAAACGCATTGTTGCCCAGCAGATTTTTATCACGCTCTTCCGAGCCAACCACCACCAGATTGACTTTATCCGTGGGTTCATCTTGCAGTTTATCAATCGGCCACGGCCACAAAATATGCAGGCCGGCCTGTAATGGATGCGCCAAATTCTCCGGAGTTGTCACACCCAGATGTTCAAGAATACCCACCTCACCGGTCGGCACAACGTGCATGGTGCTTAATAGCACGACAAACAGAAAACCCGCAATCAAGATACGTGGAATTAACCGCGAAAAAATGGCGACGACCGTCGTGCCGCTGCTGGCCATGCCGATGCTTTCGGAAACCAGTACCTTAATACCGACAATCCACCCGCTGGAAAGCATGGGCACCAGCGGCAGTTGCTGCAAATCCACACCCGCCTGGTCCAATTCCACAATTCCGCCATGGCTGCGGATGGAATTAATGCCCAATTCAAAGGCTTGTAATACCAGCACCGCACCGATGAATATCGCAGCCGTCTGACTGGCGTAATCCACCTTGGCCCACACCGCAATGACCGCCGCCAATAGCACGATCGCCCCGGGAATGCCCAGAATGACAATACTGTTAGAGGCGTCCACCAGACCTTCCGTATCCGGCCGCGGACGGGAAAAGGGAATCAACAGGATATAAATTAATAAGGCCGTGCCCGCGGCCACCACCGCACCGGGATCCAGCGGAACCGGTGAAATAACAATGGCATGGCCCGGCGAAACAGCCGCAAAATCCCGATACACCAAAAACGCGATAATGCCGGCGAGCACCAGAAATCCCAAGGAGCATAAGCCCACAATCACCCGCTGAAACCCTGTATCCAGCGTGGTGATATCTTCCGGGGCCACCGGAGCCGGAGCCGCCACAGCCGAGCTGGCCGTTTCATCAGAGTAACTCATGTGAAACGCGCCCATCGGGGCCAGGGGCGTAAATTTCACACTGGCTTCCGCCTCAGCCTCATCCACCAGAGCCGCCTGCTGCCGCGCCAAGCGTAAGCCCCACCACGCCAGAAACGCCAGAACTGTCTGCCCCAGAGCCGCGAACATCGCCGCCCAGAAGCAGACCGCGCCGTACTTAAATGTGGCAATGGCCAGAGCCGCTGTGACCAGCAGCAATCCCATCAAAACCCAAAATGCTACCGTGATTGATCGCTTCACGCCTGAATTTCCTTACAAGCCGCTGATACCCTTGCAGATTGCGGCGCTTTCCCGCAACCCGGCAACTTCCCGCAAAAGTTTCACTTTGGTTAAAAAGACACTCACGCCTGTGACAACACCGGCGCGACGACTCCCTCGGGCGCTGCTTTTCTTCGGACTCCAATGGGCAATGGCTTGCGATTTACACCGACATCACCTGCCAACCGCACCGAATTCACCGCTATAACAACCACTGCCAGCATGTGAATCAGCGCCGCAACCACCGGGCCGAACAGGCCGAAGGCCGCCGCCACCAAAGCGAAGATTGCGAAAAATAAAGCATATCCGATATTCTGATAAATCGCGACACGCGTCTGACGAGCCAGATAAATTAACAACGGGATACGCGTAAGATCATCCTTCAGCAGAATCGCATCCGCCGCCTCAATGGCCGCATCCGTGCCCCGCAATCCCAGTGCAATCCCCACCGTAGCCGCCGCCAGAGATGGCGCGTCATTAATCCCTTCCCCAACCATCGCCACGCCATGATCACCGCGTTGCAACTGCCGAATTAATTCCTCTTTCTGTGCCGGTAACAACTCAGCATATATGTCATCACATCCGACCGCACGGCCAACCATTTGAGCCGTCTTCCGGCGGTCACCGGTCATCATGACAATGCGCTTCACACCCAGATTCCGCAAATGCTTTATAGCCCGACGCGCCTCAGGACGAATTTCATCCGTCAGGCAAATCGACCCCATCAAGCGCCCTTCGTGCATCACATACACGGGTACCAGCGGTAATTCCGACTCTGCGGCTTCCACATTGCCCGCTCCGGCGGCTAATTCCGGCGGCAGAATCTTAAGCGACCCCGCGCGCGTCACCCGCCCATCCACATCAGCCTCAACGCCCAAGCCTTCCAGAATTTTTACGTCCGACGCTTCATGAAACGCCACGCCGCGATCCCGCACATAAGAACAGATGGTCTTGGCCAATGGATGGCTGCTGCGGTTTTCCACCGCCGCCGCCAATGCCAGCAATCGGCTTTCTTCCACGCCTTCCGCCGGACGCACACTATGAACAATAAATTTGCCCGTGGTCAGCGTACCGGTTTTATCAAATACCACCGTATCCAGATTCACCGACGCTTCCACAAATGGCCCGGCCTTAATTTGAATACCGCTGCGGCTGGCACGCGCCAGCGCCACTACAATCGCCAGCGGCGACGCCAGCAGCATCGCGCATGGGCACCCCACCACCCACATGGTGATCATCCGGCCCGGCTGCCCGGAAACCCAGAAGGCCACCACTGACAGCACCAGCACCAACGGTGTATAGAAGGAGAAAAACCGGTCGGCCGCACGAATCACCTGTGGCTGATACTGCTGTGCCCGCCGCACCAGGGCAATCGTCTGCCCCAATGCCGAATGCTCGCCGACGCGTGTAACCTGGGCCTGCACCGAGCCGGTAAGATTAATAGTACCCGCCAAAACCGTGCCACCCGCGGTCTTATCAACCGGAATGGATTCGCCCGTAACCATGGATTCATCCACGCTGGTGGAACCGGTTACCACTGTGCCATCACCCGCGATGCGTTCGCCGGGTTCAATAACCAGCATATCGCCCTCACGCAGCGATTCAGCGGGGATAATTTCATCTTTTTCGCCCCGCCGCACACGGGCGTGTACGGGGGCCAGATTCTGCAACGCCAGCACCGCGTTACGCGCGCTTTCCGTGGCCACCTGTTCAATTAAGGCACCCACCTGCAGCAACAACGCCACCAGACCGGCCTCAATAAGCCAGCCCAAGGCAATGGCTCCGATTACGCTTAATGCCACCAGTTCATTAACATTGGTTCTACCGCGGGATAATCCCTTGGCTGCCTGCCAGAAAATCGGCCCGCCCGAAATCAGCGCCGCCAACAGACCCAACGCACGAGCAATCGGTATTTCCGTGGGGAACTGGTAGAAAATGCCCGCCAAAATTAACAACGCCACCGTTGTCGGTACCA
Source organism: Planctomycetota bacterium (assembly GCA_021798635.1). The sequence goes on from JAJZGH010000255.1 coordinate 3,909, forward strand.
GAACCGAAAGCTGCAACTGCAAACTTACACCGGAATGGCTATGCCCCGCCGCTTGGCCCCCAGGGCCAGGCCCATGGTCATGCCCGCAGGCACAGGCGATGCCATCCATGGCATCAGAATTTGCCGAATGCGAATGATTATGCTCCGGTAAGGGCACCGCTACTTCACCAATCCGGACTGAAGTGCCGCTTGGAGTTGGGTTTATCTGGCTCACACATTCACCACAAAATACGTTAACAACAAAATCTTTTTCACACGCCGCCTCCGTTCCGCCCTGGCGAAAACAGCGGCACCTTACCGCCTCAGCCTCTTACTCTTTATTTCTCTCGCACACCGGATTCGGGCGGCGGTCTGCTTTCTTCCGCATATTATCGGCTTTTGGCCATGATCTGCTGAAGCACAGCGCCAACGCCACCATTATACGGAACAGTTTACCATAAGGTTCAGATAATTTACACCCGCGCTACAACCACCCGCTTCAGAAACGTGGAATATTTCACTGAATCGAAAATTTCCAAATCTGCCGAAACCGCACGCGCTGTCGCCAGCGCCAGGCCGATCCCCAGTGCCTGCATCGGCGATTTCCCCTGCGCTAAGCCATGCACAAAACCCGCCAGTAAATGATCACCACACGCCACCGTGCGTACCACCGGTTCCGACACCGATATACTACCCGTAACGCATTCGCCCTGCCGAATCAGCAACGCACCAAGTTGGCCCCGGCTAACCAGCAGATTTTCCACCTGGCTCGCCTGTTTCCCAGCCGCCGCCGTGATATCCGCAACGGTTTCCAGCTTGCCGGTTCCCCAAGCCTCGGCCAATTCCTCGGCATTGGGTTTGGCAATCCATAAGGGTCTGCGCATCGCCAGCGTTAATGCCTCCCCTGCCGTATCCACACCCACTTTCGCACCCACAGATAGCGCTATATCCAGCAAGTCACCAAACTGCTGTGCGCTTAGCCCCTGCGGCAGGCTTCCGCAAAACAGCACCGCATCTCCCGGCTGCACCGTTTCCTTCAAATCCTTTTCCAGGGCCGTAATATCTGTTTTCTTTACCTCAAAGCCCGCAAGCCGTATATGCGTTTCCGTCTCGCCGTGGAGAATCGTGATATTCTGCCGCGTGGCCTGTGGGAAAAGGCTGAAGTGACCCACCACCGCCCCGGGCCGCAGCTTGTGCAACTGGTCCTTAAAGAAAGGCCAATCCCCCTCCCCTAAAAACCCGTACGCCAGCACATCCTGCCCCAGCAACGCCAACGCCCGTGTCACATTCGCCGCCTTACCCGCCGCCATCCGCGCTACCAACCGCCCCGAATTCACCCGCCCCGGCAAAAACTCCGCACACCGCACCACATAATCAATCGCCGGATTCAACCCAACCGTTATAACATTCTTCACCATCATCACCCAAGATTATATCCCGGTGCCGCCCCGCCGCCAGAATCCGGAACCTGGAATCTGAAATCTGAAATTTCAGATCCGGAACCTGGAATTTAGAACCTTGAATCTCGTATCCAGAAAAATTGCAGCGCAGCGCTTCAACGTTGCGCGCTCAACTTTCAACCCTCTACTTTCTCCCCTCTGGCCGCGCCCCGGCCATGGATCACAGATCAACGATCACGTATCAAAATTTGGAACCTCCAAAAATTTACCCATTACTCATTATTCATTACCCATTAAACCGCCCCATCCGAATGTGCTCTACTTTCAACTCTCCAAATTCACCTCTCTATCGGGCCGCAGCCCGATGCCCGCGCAATCCGCAGTCCAACCCCGTCCTATTCCCAGCGCACATATGCCGCCCAACGCTGTAACCCGTAACCTGTCCCCCGTAACCCCGTCCGCCTCTGTGTCCTCTGTGGCTGGTGCCCCCTTTTTTTCGTGCCTTTGCGCCTTTGTGGTAAACCCGTCCGCCACCCCCGCAAAATTGCAGCGCAGCGCTTCAAACACTTCTAACTCCCAACTCCTGAATACTAAGGCCTGAAACATCTTGGACATCTTGGCCACCTTCAACCAAACCCGCCAAAATCAACCACTTCCTCCACCTGTCCAACTTGGACACCTGGGAGCCTGTCCGAGTAATGGCCGGGATTGCGATGGGTCTGAAATGTCCCGTATGCGCGGCGGAGGATCGAGCCGACTCTGGATAATGAGTCTGCGAGATCCGACAACAAAGCAGACGGGGCATTTCAGGCCCACCCGCAGGGCGGCGTGCTTTTTGGCCCCCCTCTGCGGGCGCGGCTCCTCGGAGTACCATCCCTGTCAGGTACGCCATCGTCGCGGCTTCTTGATGGGTGCCAAAAATCACGCCGTCGCAACCCAGCGATTACTCGGACAGGCTCCTACCCCGTGACTTGGACATCTTGGCCGCCTTGGTGTTTTCTGGTTTGTAAAGCCCGAGTTTTGCTTTTTTTGCAACTTTCGCTCGAGTCGCGGGTTTGGCTGCGACCCGGTTCGGGTTTGGCGTGGATTCTATATGGCGGGGCCGTTGAGTGGTTCAAGTGTGTTTTGCCATTGTTATTCGATGAGGAGTCTTTTTTATGCGTAAGCACCTTTTAGCCCTGGCGGCGGTGGTTCTAGTGGGAGCTGCGGCCCCGCTTGTTCCGGAATTGGCCCATGGCCAGGATGCCGTCGCGGCAGCCAAAACCGGGACGATTACCGGTAAAGTTGTTGATTCCAGCGGTAACCCCGCCAGCGGTGCCATTGTCCGGGTGGCTCGGATAAGCAAGTCCGGCGGCCACGGTGGATGGTTTCCCCAACCAAAAGTTGGCCAGACCATCTGGCAGATCACCGGCTTTGCCAAGACGGCTACGGATGGAACTTTCAGTCTCCAAA